>JAGLGG010000073.1 GCA_023144145.1 Anaerolineales bacterium
CTTTACATGAAAAACGGATTGGCGCAGTTCATCGAGGATCTGGCCCGCGAGACATCAAAGAAATCAAATGGGGTAGCTTTGACGCCCACCTGCAATCACTGGCTCAAGAAAAAGGCGTGAATGTCGTGAATGAGCGCGTCTCAAGTGTCGGCAAGGAAAATGGGAGAATCCAAATTAGCACCCGCAAGGGTGATCCTAAGGAGTATGATCTTCTTGCAGTCGCAACAGGTGTCAATGCCGCTGCGGAACGTCTTTTCAAGGATATGGATATTGGATATGAGCCTCCTGCTACGACCAAGACCGTAATAAAGGAATACTTCTTGGGACAGGAAGCTATCGAAGAGGTTTTGGGAAATTCCATGCACGTTTTTCTTCTGGATGTCCCACGATTGGAGTTCGCCGCGATTATCCCTAAAGGGGATTACGCCTCCCTCGTCTTGCTAGGGGAGGATATCGATAATGAGCTTTTAGAATCTTTCTTGAATACACCCCAAGTGAGAGATTGCTTCCCGTCGGACATGGACCTGGATAATGCTTCTTGTTGGTGTTCGCCAAGGATTAACACCAGTGGAGCGAAACAACCTACGGCCGATCGGATCGTGTTTATTGGAGATTGTGGTTCAACCCGGCTTTACAAAGATGGTCTCGGTGCTGCTTACCGTACCGCGAAGGCAGCGGCAACGACTGCGGTTTTTCAAGGAATTTCCGCCAAAGATTTCCAGGAATATTATTGGCCAGCATGCAGAAACATCGAAGTCGATAATCGAATTGGAAAAGTTATATTCCTTGTAACCCGCTTGATCCAGGCCTCTCGTTTCGCACGCCGTGCGGTTTTACGCATGACCACGAAAGAGCAGAGCAAAGCAGGTCCAGAGCGAAGGATGAGTATGGTGCTCTGGGATATGTTTACAGGAAGTTCACCTTATAAAGACATTTTTGTACGAACTCTGCAACCAGCCTTTTGGTTGCGCCTTATCCGAGAGTTGGCATTTTCGGTCATTCCGTGATCACACGAATTAACTAACTGCTAAAGATTGCTTACATGTAAAGGAAAAGATTGCTATGGACACTGGAGCTCTGGGCAAAATCTATCAAGATGGCGAAGTTATCGTTCGTCAGGGGGAGGTGGGTGATTGTATGTATGTCATCCAAGAAGGTCGGGTCGAGGTGGTGATCGATGAAAATGAAAATGAGGTAGTCCTGGCGGAGCGGGGGGAGGGCGAGTTCTTTGGTGAAATGGCCATTTTTGATCGGGATGTGCGATCTGCAACAATACGCGCCAAGGGCCAGGTCCGAGCACTGACAGTTGATAAGAAAAATTTCCTTCGAAGGATTCACAAAGACCCCACCATGGCATTCCGTATTGTCGAAACGATGTCGCATCGAATTCGCGAGCTTTGTGACGATGTCGCTCGTCTTTCAGAGCCAAATAACTAGCCATCGTAAACTTTCCGGGATTAATAACAGAATCATTTTAGATGTAGGATGGATTTCGGTGAAATTCACGCGAATAGTCAGTAGTTAATTGAGGCGTGATGGCATAACATCGCCATGAACCAAAACAAAAAAACTGGTGATGTGATGATCAAAACGTTGCGATTGATGAGAGCTTACAGGGCATGGCAAAGGGAATATGATGCTAAAGCGCCGCGTGAAGGAGACCTTGCGCCGGACTTTGAGCTTTTCGACGTTAACGGGAAAAATCCCGTTCGCCTCTCGGACTTCAGGGGGGAGAAACCGGTCGCTTTAATCTTTGGAAGCTACACCTGACCTCCTTTCGTCAATGGGACCGTGAGTCTCCACGATCTTTATCGAGATTACCAGGACCAAGTTAAATTCCTGATGATTTACATCCGCGAGGCTCACCCGCGCGATGGTTGGTGGCTTGGGGGTGGATTGCCTGGATTGGGTCTCAAATTATCCGGCTCCAAGGTATCTACGGATATTTACGACCCGAAGACGATGGATGAGCGCCGGGATGTGGCCAGCCAGTGTGTAACGGCTCTTGAGTATGAAATTCCCACCCTGGTTGACGACATCGAAGATTCAGTCAATCAAGCCTATGCTGGTTTGCCGACCAGGCTTTATCTGGTTGACCTGGACGGAGTGGTGGCCTATGCAGGAGGGTTGGGCCCTTACGGATTCAAACCTGGGGAGCTAAAAGCAGCGATGGAGCTATTGCTTGCTGTCGAGCGGGTTTAGGTAGCTCGATACGGATTTATTTTTCTAGAGGTCAAGATTTGATGATATGAAGGGGCCATTCTTTGTTAGAATGGTCCTTTTTTCGTCTTTAGTATTATTCGGCAAGAATCCAGAATCTTCGACTACACTTAATTCAGATTTTGTTCTGAACCGACAAAGGAGGAAAAGATGGGAAGGCTGGTGCATTTTGAAATTCTGGCGAGTAATCCGGAGGAGGCGGCAAAATTTTATGAATCAGTATTCGGTTGGGAAATAGCCACATGGGGTGGTGAGCAATCATACTGGTTAATAACCACTGGCCCAGAAGGCGTTCCAGGGATCAATGGCGCAATCATGGGTAAGAACTTCTCACAATCAGTTATCAATACCATCGATGTTGATTCGCTCGATGAAATGATCGCCAAGGTGGAAGCTGCCGGGGGTAAAAAGGTTCATGGTCCCACTGAAGTGCCGGGCGTTGGAATGCACGCCTATTGTGAAGATCTCGACGGCACCTTATTTGGAATGATGCAAGCTTTTGAGGAGATGGGAGAGTAGCTGATAAAGGGAGCCGGAGACACCCACCATCCGTTTCGTTTGAATTTCTGCCCTCACTTTCCTTGGACAAAAAGAGGTCAAATCTAGGCTGGTGATGCATAAT
>JAGLGG010000074.1 GCA_023144145.1 Anaerolineales bacterium
GTAGATTACAGTATATTTCGTGGGAATTCAAGAAACGCCTCCCAACCAGAGGGAGTCTGGCTGGGGAATTTTTAGGTACTCACCGGCGGGTGGACTGCCCAATGGTTGCGGAATAAACACCAATGCATCAGGGTCAAGCCTCAATGGTTCTAGTGAGCTCGAGTTCAGTGGAGTAGAAATTCACACGCCTGGCTGTTCCTAACACCTACCGTTAGTTATGAGAATGACGCTTCTCAATAGGTTGAAATGGCTTCGCAGCAATACATAACGGGCTCGAGTCCTTCCGGATGCGCTAAATCACAATGTTCGCAGTTCTGTGAATCTCAAAGGGTCTTTATGTGTAATCTTGCAGTTGAAGCGTTATCTTAGAGCTTGATGAACTGCTGAAGTAATGCATTGGTAAGGCCCAATTTCAACCCCAACTCGCACCATTATCTCACCTCATACTCTAAAGTTACATGAAATTAGTATGATGCTCAGGAAATGCAGCTAATCCACCATTTGTGAAAGATGTTATTGGCTGTTGATCGACGGGCTATAATGGAATGGACACTTATTGATTGATACTCAGCAACTACGAAAACTTGGGGAGACAAGAAAGATGCTTACACGACTTGAAAGGATCCGAATCGACAAAGCTCCACACCCCTGGTTACACAAAGTCCACGTCGCTCCAATCCTTACTTCAGAAAATCCTACCCTATCATCGGTTTCTAATGCCCTACTTGAGCAGTTTCGTCACCATGGGCATGTGGTACAGCAAACACCTGACCACCAAACGGATCTTTTATTGACGAGCGCTCCGTTCAACAAGCCCTTGGATTGGCGCGAGGCGCCACTATTTAACATGCGACGGCGTTTAGGTATCGATCACACTCCTGATGTCCTTACCATGATGCATGTTGAAACCGATCAATTCAAGTCTCTTCTAAGCAATTTGCAATCTGCCCTCCACAAGAAACCCCCTAATCCTGCAGATTTCGATTTCCCCGGGTTAGCATCTACCGCACACAAAGTGCTCGTTGAACAAGGTCAACGAGGAGGTCCGATTCTCGCCCTTGAGCGTTTTCTCCAATCCCAATCTAAAAGCATTCGAATACTGTTGGTGGTCGGAAACATATCGCCCGACAAAGCCTACCTCTTCGATTTAGTTGGTGCGCATCCACAGATCTTGTGGGATAGTCCTGACACGTTCTATGCCGACATCGTGTTACGAATCGTAACGGCTATCAGCTCAATCGAAGTAACCAATCACCAGGTCGCCGAGGAACAAGTCACTAGCACCCAATGGAAGCAATTGACAATTCCCCAGGCAATGCAACTAGCAAGCCTGGAGCTGGGAAAACGGAACTTCTTCACACCAATGCTGCGCATAGCAGATCTTGTTCAAGTTCCTGCCGTTGATACCGCGATCGCGAGCCAATATAGTGAAGGTTGTTTTGCCACATGGGAACCCAAGCTGGGAGCGCTTGTAGCAACGATTAGTGGCAGTGCTCGTCCGGTGGACAAAGGCAACCTTGTAGAAGACGATCTATCCGTTATTGTGGATGTCCGGACCGATGGGAGTGGGGTTAGAGTACGTCATGTGAGCGGTAAGCGTAACGATCCACCCTCATCAGAGGCTATGGAAATGATTGCAATGGACCGTGTACTCCCTCAGATTTCTCTAGGGTATGGATGGGACATTCCCTCCGATGTACCGATTATCCGTTCAAAACTTCACGGCCACCGAGGTGTTGCTTCATTCAACCCCCTATACGTGGAACATGTCTATCTTGATTCGCCTTATTACCATTACCCAGTTTCTTGTGCCACGGATGCTCAGGCTAGAGCCATTGAAATCGCATTTGCACGTTCGGAGGCTTTGCTAAATCCTTCCGACCCTCGTTATATAGTCTTTACAGTCCTCCCTGGCCATGGTGTCGTAATCACGGAGAAGTGGGTATCTGGCAAGGCACCATTTCAGGCGATCTGGGAAAGTATGGACAATGGGTTCCTTGAGATAGAAAACAAAATTCCTCAGGGACCTCTTGCATATATACCGAGGCATGAGGAACAAATGGTTCTTCAAATTGCCTGATTTTTTGTTGTCCGTATTCAATATTTAAAAACGACTTTGATGGAACCTCTGTGTTTATCAGAAGCAGTAGCGATAGCTCGCTTATATTCTTTGAAGGGAAAGCGATGAGTGATCAAGCCCTCGTGCTTCAACGCACTTTCTTTGAACATTTCAATCACAAGGTCATAGGTATGTAAACTGCGTCCTCGCCAATTCTCCATACCAAAAGTATGAGAACCAATAAGATCGACTTCCTGGTACCAAATGGGGTTCAGGTCCACTTTCAAGTTGCTGAGGCTAACTCCTACAAGCACCATTGCCCCGCGAGCCTTCGTCCAACGAAGCCCATCCATTAATGTACTGGAATCACCGACACAGTCATAAACTATATCAAAGCCCCCTAACAACATACCCCGATTCAAAAGTTGTCGGTAATGCTTTGCGTTAGTAATTCGAGCCATCTCAGCGTAAGTGTCACCACCCTTGATTACTTCATCAGCTCCCATGTGAACTGCCATTTCAGCTTGATGTGAGTATCGTGCGATGATGGTCAAATGTAAGGTTGGTTCGATAACTTTTACCAACTGAGCTGTAAGCAATCCAATGATCCCTGCTCCGATGATCAAGACCTTTTCGCCCGCTCGAGGATGTCTCCGAAGAACACTGTGAAGAGCAACGGCAGCTGGTTCGATCAGTGTAGCTTGATCGTCATCAATTCCTTCAGGCACAGTCCATACTTCAGATTCATGCGCAGTATAGCCATCACCCCATCCCCCACCAACCCCTACCGGTCCTCGGTTGAGCGAAGCGTTCTCGCAAAGACGAGTTTGGCCTTGAGTACAGTGTTCGCAAGGAGGCTCGACGCTTTGTGTGTGACAGTTAGACCCAGCGAATCGAGATTCCATGACCACGCGATCCCCCACCTTAAAACGCTCCACCTTCGGACCAACCTCGATCACCTCACTCACAACTTCGTGGCCCAGGTAAAATCGGGAATTCCCCGGCAGTGCTGCAGGTGCGACCGCCGGATTTACCTCTACAAATAAAAGAGAGAGGTCTGTGGCACAAATTCCGCATTGAATGTTACGCACGCGCAGCCACCTTGGGTCGGGTAATGCTGGTTCAGGTACGTTTGCCACGCTGGCTGGCGAGAAAGGGCTCCATACGACACCAGGCCAAACTGGACGCATGGCTTTTACTGCTAGCATATGTGGGATCTTCTTGTCTACATAAATCGTGCGCATTTAGTATTCCAACATTTATGATTGTAAATGAAAAGTTTCTCTTCGCAGCGACCAGGCAGTTGGCAACGTACTACCCAGGATAATTGCATGGGCATCGACCCCGTATATTAAGAAAAACGAAGCAAAACACAATTTCAGGTAACTACTTTATGACAGCCCCTTTAACCGTTATTCATTACAAACGCTGGTAAACCTGTTGAATTAAAATGAACCTACAATCCAATACGAATTGCCAACCTGTATAACAAACTGAGAGAAGGTGAGAGAAAAAAATTGATAACATCAACCATAATCCGTAACTTTCATATACGCAACTTGAGAGAAGACTTTCATATGTATGGCAGTTAACATTACGCTACAAGAGTTCCTCAGCCTGAATTCTTTTAACTATTGTGCTGCCTTAAATCGGACCCTGCTCATTCGGCGCAAGGAAGGGAATAGCCATGATCGTTCACGAGAAAATTATTGACAACTACGTACGCACAATCAAAATATCTTTTATGGGTAAAAGCAATGAAGCACAGAATGGCGCCTACACAATTGTCCAAAATTTATTGAATTTTGCCCACGCATTAAAGGAGGAAGACAAAACCTACGAGGTAATGGTAGGCATGCTAAAGAGATTATCGGAGGAAATGCCTAAACGAAACTTCACGTAACCTGTTCCTCCATTTTCTAATTCGGCTGCTACAACTGAATATTTGACACACGTGACAGACAGCAAGGAAAAAGCCGAGAAAATAAGCAATTCCTCAACTCGACACAGCAGAATGTTACACCTGTATTGCAATCCTTAAGTATTCATAAGACGAATCCTCTCGTCAATTGGATTAGAAGCGATGATTGAATTTAAAACGATTATGCCACCGAACGGATCTATCGAGAGACAAGCTTGGGCATCACTCAAGAAGCAGATCGAACGGAAATTCAATGCCCAGCTAAAGAAAATCAACTGTCCTGATCACAATCAAAGTCCCAAGTTGATCGTAACTGGATCAGTGGGTAAGCCGAAGTTGGATATACGGGGTTGTTGCAAGAAGCTGGAAGACATGGCGAAAGACGCGTGGGATGAGTAATTTGGTTAAGGGAATGGGGCTTCCCAAAGCTGAAAAACATCGATTTTAATCCATCGTAACATGCATGCTTTCAACGTACATTTGAAATAAGCGCAGCAACTTCAAAATCAAACCCTCAACCGGAGGCGGACCGGCAGAGGGATTTTTTAGGTACTCCACCAGCCGGTGGAGTACCCCATGGGTGCCTTATAAACACCAACACTTCAGGGTCAAGCTTCAATCTTCCTGGTG
>JAGLGG010000075.1 GCA_023144145.1 Anaerolineales bacterium
TGAGTTTGGCTGAAGAGCCATGGTTTCATCTGATCCAGGCAACATTTCCTCGCCATATACCAACTCAATGTCAGCGATGGTTATGACATCGCCTGTTCGAAGGATGTGCTGTGTGATACGCTGACCGTGAACGAAGGTGCCAGTTTTCGAGCCCACATCGATAAGGATATAACGCCCATCTCTTACACGTAATTGCGCGTGTACCCGCGAGACTCGGGAATTGTCCAGTGCGATATGGTTATTGGCGCGACGTCCAATGTTGATGACCGGTTTATCGAGGGCGAAATGACGCCCTCCATCGATGATCAGGAACGCTCCCTGAGGAAGCTGAGGTGTTTTTTGGATATTCCTTTGATCAAATCTTTGGGTTTCATCCAATTCGTCTGGTTGATATGAAGCGAGTGACCGGATTTCCCAAGTGCGTAGGTCAACATCTGAGTTAAATTCAACACTGATCTTATCGTACAAGATATAGCCGTATTGCTCCGCCATTTTTTCAAGGCCATCAATTAGATTCTCTGCTATTTCAGAGATATCAGCTTGAAGCCTTTCCAAGGTACTTGGATTTAAATAGACCGTGTAGTGATCTGGCGCGTGCCTGATCCCACTTTTATTGGTCTTTACTTCGTGCTCCATAGATTTAATTAGGTTGCTCGCCAATGCCATCGAAGTTAATTGAGAATCAAAAAAACGGGAGATAGAACCTTCGATCCAATACTCCAACCAGTCCTCAATTTTCCTGAAATGACGATCAATCTTCATGATATCGCATCCGTCGTTTTGAGTATCTAATATCAAATAAATTACTTGGAAGCATCCTACCAAATGTATTATATGAAATCAACTGTTTGGATTGATCACGCGTTGCCATTGCCCGGGTGCGTGATCTACGATCACGTTGGAGCATGGGCAGCTGAAATGATATGGGGGTCTTTTGCAGGGGCGCAATTTTATTGCGCTCAAAGATTTTCATTTTGATCAACCGAAGGGAAAGTCGCTGCGTGAAGCAAGTGAGATCAATTCTCTCCGTAAGGAGCAGTTTTTTTCTCAATGGGGTCTTGCTTGAGAGGTGTGATCTGATCTTCTACAAATTTATCCATTGGCGGTCTGTAGGGTGGAGTAACATCTGGTGGTCCAGCAGGGTCTTCACCATAGATGAGTTGAACAGCTGCAATGGAAACGATGTCGCCAGGTCGCAAGGTATGGCGGGTAATTAATCGCCCATTTACTCGTGTACCAGCAGTGGAATTCATATCGATAATTATGTATTGCCCTTTGATGACCTCGAGGCGAGCATGTGATCGCGAAACATGCCGATCTTCTAAAATTAAATGGTTATCCAGACGTCGACCAAGGTTGATAAGCATATCGGTTAGTGGAAAATGTCGTTTCCCTTCCACGATCAGAAATGCTCCAGGTGGGGGAACATTAGGCCGCTCGATTTTTGAATCATCGATTTCATCTGTGAACTGGAGTGGATCACTGCTGTGCCAGGCGATAACACGGAATTCAGTTCTTGCAAGCGTAGGGTCGGTTGCCAGTGTTACCTGAGGATTCTTGAGAAAAGAGAGCGAAGAACCATTTAAAGCTTTTAAGAGTGCAGCCGATAGGTGTCGATGTGCTTGTGGGGCTTTTTGGCGGAGATAATCGAAATCAAGCGGGTTGAGGCTTATCGTGTATTGATCAGGAGCGTAGGATCTACCCTCATCGTCAACTCTAGCACATGAAGATATTTCCTGAGTTAGCTGTTGAGCAATTGCGCTCGCAGACGCGATTTCAGAAGTTGGCCCCCTCAAAGTGGTTTGCATTGAACTGGTTATCAGTTCTTCCAGCCGGCTCCATTGCTTTTCCATGGTCAAGATTATACGCGAGCGTCAAAGTTCCACAAGATCAAAAAGGACCCTTATTTAAACAACTCATGAATCGTATATCTCATCGCATACCTTCCGTTCAGGCATCGAAGAGAGATGATTCCATATTATACTGAGAATGTGGGTGAATTACCTTTTTTTGAGGTTGAACATACGGCCGATTGGGCATTACGAATTAATGCGCCAAATATGGAGAGCATGCTTTTAAATGCCGCAATTGGGATGTACCAGCTTATGGAAGTAAAAACTGGAAATCAAAAAGAAAATGATCAATCGATAGAAATCAAAGCACACGACCGGGAGGAACTACTCGTAAGTTGGCTTGAAGAGTTGTTATTCAACCTTGAGACCCGAGAGGTGGTATTAGATATCAACGATATCGAAATGATCAATGAGTACAGTGTGAAAGCCCAGGTGATTGCTCGTCCCGTTAAGAGTATGGAGAAGCAAATTAAAGCCGTCACGTACCACGGTCTACAAATCGAGCAGACTGAGAACGGCATAAGGGCTACGGTTGTGTTTGATGTATGAAAGGAAAAGCATGATTCGAAAACAAGATATCAAGCGAATTAGCGATGTGAAATGGGAGATCCCCAAATCATATCGCGATGATATGCGCGTTCCTGTACAAATATTCGCGGACGAGCGCTTGCTGGAGGCGGCGCTGGGAGATAAGTCGTTAACTCAAGCGGTTAATGCGAGCACTCTACCCGGTTTGGTTAGTCACATAATTGTGATGCCTGATGTACACCAAGGATATGGCTTTCCAATCGGAGGGGTGGCAGCGACAAAATTGCCAGATGGAGTGATCTCGCCAGGAGGTATTGGCTACGATATTAACTGCGGGGTCCGTCTGCTTTCGAGCTTAATCCCACTCGATGCTGCTGAGCCGTTTCTGGATGATCTGGCCACATCCCTATATGCCAATTGCCCCAGCGGAGTTGGCGTTAAGGGAAGTGTTCGATTGAGCCTAAAACAACTCGAAGCAGTTTGTCGCATTGGATCAGAGTGGGCTCTTAAAAATGGTTACGCTCGAGCAGAGGATCTCCCCTCCACGGAAGAAGGTGGCAAGGTTCCAGGAGCAGATCCTTCGGCGGTAAGCGAGAGGGCGATGGCGCGTGGCCGCCCACAACTTGGCACGCTTGGGGCGGGGAACCACTTCATCGAGATCGATGTCGTAGAGGAAATTTATCATCCAGAGGGCGCGCGGGCGATGGGCTTGCTGGAAGGACATCTTGCCTTACAGATCCATTGCGGTTCGCGAGGGTTCGGACATCAGGTATGCTCCGATTATGTTCGAGAATTACAGGGTGCGGTCCGCAGATATGGAATTCAACTGCCAGATAGAGAGTTGGTCTGTGCACCTTTGAGCTCTCCGGAAGGAAAGCGTTATCTCGCCGCAATGACATGTGCAGCCAATTATGCCTTTGCGAATCGACAAGTACTGGCCCACCATGCCCGCAGAGCTTTCGAACAGGTACTCGCCGGTAAAACACGGGATTTCGACCTTCACCAGGTTTATGATATCGCCCACAACATGGGGAAAATCGAAGAACATGTAGTGGATGGACAAAAAATCAAGGTTTGTGTTCATCGTAAAGGGGCTACACGCGCGTTTGGCCCTGGGTTCCCAGGTTTGCCCGAAAAATACAGGGCCATGGGTCAACCCGTTCTCGTGCCAGGGAGTATGGGAACGGCATCATGGGTGCTTCTTGGAACGGAAGAGAGTATGACCCAGTCCTTTGGGTCGAGCTGTCATGGTGCGGGCCGTGTCATGAGTCGAAAGCGTGCGAAGAAAAGCATCCGTGGTGACGCCCTGCGTAGCAAGCTTCAAGCACAAGGCATTCGAATTCGAGCTAGATCCATGCCAGGACTTGCGGAAGAAGCTCCGCATGCTTACAAAGATGTGGATGCGGTTGTGGATGTTGTTGTTAAGGCGGGGATTGCTAAGAAGGTCGCAAAGCTTAGACCCTTGGTTGTTATAAAGGGCTAAGGAAAATTAATGGATTTTCGCCCACCCACATTTTCTCCCTCCAGTCGCTTGGAGAGTAGTTTTTTCAGTGCACTCATAAATACAAGTTGCTGATTGAAAGTAAGTACCTTACTCCTTTGGAACAAGCTGGAGGAATCTTCGCTTGCCCACTTGTAATATTTTTGGTGAAGCGATTTTTATCTTTAAATTGGGATCCTCCATCACCTTCTCACCCAGGCGCACCCCCCTCTGTTTGATGAGTCTGCGTGCCTCACTTTTTGAACTTGCTAATCCGCTTTCAGCGAGGAGCTCAACTAAGGAAAGTTCCTCCTTCAATTCATATTTTGGAATTTCTGTCGGAACACCTTGAGCTTGGAAAACGCGTTTGAAGTTCTCTTCGGCAGGTTGTGCACTTTCTTCACCATGGTAGATTGACACGATCTCGCGAGCAAGAGACATTTTTGCATCCCTTGGGTGAAGTTCCCCAGACTCCAGTTGTTTTTCAATCTCATGAATCTGCTCTGGGGACCAACGCGTCACCAATCTAAAGTAGGAACCCATAGCTAAGTCTGGGATGCTCATTACCTTGCCATACATATCCTCAGGCGTTGTGTTCAAGGGGATGTGATTTCCTAAGGATTTGCTCATCTTTACGACACCATCAGTTCCAGGCAGAATTCCAAGTATGATGCCGATATTCGGTTTTTCTCCATTCGATTCCATTACTTTACGGGCCGCGGTCACGATGTTGAACAATTGGTCGGTCCCACCGATTTGAACATCGGTCTTGAGGTGCAGGGCGTCGTAACCTTGCATGAGGGCGTAGAAGGATTCGTGCAAGTAAATTGGGTCGCCTTGATCCCAACGTTTTCTAAAAGTTTCTCTGCTGAGAAACTGTTGCACGGTGAAAATTTCAGCCAAGTTTATTACGTCGAGAAAACTAAGCTTTGACAGCCAGGTGTCGTTGTATTCAACACGAGTTTTTTCAGGATCCAAAATCTTGAATGATTGTTCAGCGTACGATTCCCCATTTGCTGTCGCTTGCTCGAATGTCAGTTGTGCCCGCACTTTATCCTTGTCGGAGGGGTCGCCGATTAAGGAAGTAAAACGACCGATCACAAATATGACTTCATGACCGAGTTCCTGGAATTGACGCATTTTGCGAATGGGCACAGTGTGGCCGACATGAAGATCTGAGGTGCGTGGGTCAAACCCGCAATAAACGCGCAGAGGCCTGCCTTCGGCTTGAGCGATCTTGAGACGCTCGTGAAGCTCCTTGGTCATTGCTGATTTGAGCCCTTCATCACCGTACTCAGTGCCCTGCATTAGCAAATCAACTTGATCTTCAATGCTTAATTCAGGCATTCGATTCTCCTCGGTATCATCCTAGATATTGAAAAAGCGTGGCTGAATTGCCACGCCTCATCATAACTCCAACATAAACCTTTCTTGCTATAACTCCTGCACAATGCGTGGCCAAAGATCGGAGCGGTCACCGCCCCAAGAATAGATATACATTTGTGCCCGACAAAGCTGGTTTTGCGTGTTCATGCGCATATCATACCATGTACTTGTTTTGTGATAAATAAGCGAATATTGGTCCAAAGGTTGAGACAAATTAATAGAGCGGATTAGGAACAAACCCATTCATCTTCGTCCCTGCGTGGATTTTGCAGCTTCGCCATTCCACAAATGATCCGAATGAGCCGATCCGCATCTGGCATGACGAGAAAGCGTTTGCTTGATTCCACGTCATCTTTGCTATCAAGGACTCGAATTCTGAAATAGCGGTCCATCCCAATAACGGCAACACGCCAAACATCGCCGGCCTCTACAGCCCTCACCTGTTCCACTTGCCCCCATGCCATTTTCACATTTCTAAAGGGGCTCTTGTAATGCAAATACTCTGGTGAAATCAGTACAATTGTCTTTGTATCAACCCATAAGCCGAATGTGATCAGAAAACCGGCAATCAAGAAGAAGATGAACAGGGCTCCCGTTAGGCACTGAGTTTCCCGTGTCGTGAAATAGAAGATTGTAAGAATCAGGCCAATTACCAATGCGCTTCCCCAGGAGATTAATTGTCCTTTTCGGGAAGCAGAGCCAGGTTGAAAGGTTATTTCACCTTCAATAGACTCACGTTCAAGTAGAAAGTCTGGAGGTTTATCCATCGGGAAGCATTATACAGTGAGTGGTTGTTTTGATGAAATTTAGAGCCTGATGATTTCAAGAAGGTGATTGGTTCTCCAAGGTATATACTTACGAGGTTGAAGAGTCTGAATAGATCGATTTCTGATTTGGGTTGAAGCCGCTATTTTGATAGCGTATAATCGCCTATCAAGAGTAAGAAGGCACAGGTTCTTTGATTATGTGTTAATAATTGGAGAGCCTTTCATTAGCACCACGACTTGACACGTGTTACAAGGAGGATCAATGACATCCAAAAAACCGGATGCTACATTGAAGTGGACGGGCGATAAGGTCCGCCAGTCATATATCGATTTCTTCGCTCAAAAGGGGCATAAGATTGTCTCATCATCTTCACTCGTCCCTGGAGATGATCCAACTTTGCTATTTACCAATGCTGGCATGGTCCAATTCAAGGATATGTTTCTGGGAACCGGAGTACGTGATTATTCTCGTGCGGTCGATTCGCAGAAGTGTATGAGGGTTGCTGGAAAGCATAATGATCTTGAGGATGTCGGCAGAGATGAGACCCACCACACCTTCTTTGAAATGCTCGGAAATTGGT
>JAGLGG010000076.1 GCA_023144145.1 Anaerolineales bacterium
AGAGAAGAGAATTTCTGGGAAATGGCGGATACAGGGCCGTGTGGCCCAGATTCGGAAATCCACTACGATCGAGGGATTGAATATTGCACGCAGCAAGACATCCAGGGCCATGTCTGTCGTGTGGATGGGGATTGCGGTCGATTTCTTGAGCTCTGGAATCTCGTTTTTATTCAGTACAACAAAATCAGTCCGAAAGAACTGGTTCCATTGCCCAAAAGACACGTTGACACAGGGATGGGATTCGAGCGAATTGTCTCAGTTCTGCAAAATGTGGATTCAAATTACAAGACCGACCTCTTTTCACCTCTGTTAGATCAAATTCAAGAGCTTGCTCGTCAATCGGATCAAGAACGAAAAGAATCCATTACTTCATATAGGGTGATTGCAGATCACAGCCGTGCTGCCGCCTTTATGATCGCCGATGGTGTGGTGCCGGGAAACATGGGAAGGAACTACGTTTGCCGCATGGTCATCCGGCGGGCAAGCAGATTTGGAGGAAAAATTGGGTTCACAGAGCCGTTTATGGCAGAAATGGCTAAAACGGTCATTCATGCGTATGGCGCTGTTTACCCTGAGTTGATCCGCAACCAGGCTGTGATCCTGCAAACCATCACTGATGAGGAAATAAAATTCCATCGGACTGTTGAAGTCGGCTTATCTCATCTTGAAGTTCAGATCGAGAAAATGAGTGATAAGAACGAGATTGTACTGCCAGGCGAGGTTGCTTTCGAATTATATGCAACCTATGGCCTTCCCTTAGAAATCACCAAAGATATCCTTGAAGAGCATAATTTGACGGTTGATGAAGGTGGATTTTCAAGCGCGATGGAAGAGCATCGCTTGGCCTCTGGCTCTGGAAGGGAAGGTGATCTGCTGGCCGAAGAGGTAGAACTATATCGTGACCTGCTGGAAGGATTGAAATCGGACGGTTCTCTTGGTGATGGGGCCGTAGTTTACGATCCCTTTGGACCAGGTCAATTTAAGACCGATGTTCTGGCAATCCTCAGGGATGGGGAGCGGGTGGATCAGGCGTCAACCGGGGAAGAAGTGCTGGTCGTTCTCGCGCAAAGCTACTTCTACGTTGAAGCCGGAGGACAGGTTTCGGACATGGGTCAGATTCAGTCAGCCGGGTCGCCATCCTGGCTAATTGAAGTGAAGGATACACGACAGCCAATCGATGGAATGATTACACATTTGGGTATTGTCCAGGAGGGTATTCTTAAAGTTGGTGATGCCGTGGTTGCGAAAATCGATCAGGTAAGAAAGTGGGACATCATGCGCAATCACACCGCAACCCATCTTCTGCACGCGGCCCTACAAAGAACCCTTGGTGATCATGCGCGTCAGGCTGGTTCATTGGTAGCTCCGGATCGATTACGCTTTGATTTCACACATTCAGAAGCGCTAAGCGAACTTGAACTCGAGCAGATAGAAGAATTTGTAAACCGGGTGATCTTGGAAAATTATGATCTATCGATCGAGATAAAAAATACAAGAGAAGCAATGGCCGATGGCGCGATGGCGCTCTTTGGAGAAACATACGGCGATGAAGTCAGAACCATTTCCATTGGAGATGTCGAGCGCATTTCGTATGAATTATGCGGCGGGACACATGTTCCCAGCACAGGGATTATTGGCACATTTCTGATCGTTAGCGAAGGCAGTGTGGCTGCGGGGATACGTCGCATTGAGGCAATAAGCGGCAAGGCCGCGCTTGAGCAAGTTATCCGTCAACGCAGTTTGATCCACGATATAGCAGGTCAATTAAATACTTCTCAAGACACTGTAGGAGATCGCCTAAATGCAATAGTAGGTGAGAGAGATTCCCTCGCAAGGGAAATCAGTAAATTGAAGCTGAAACTGGC
>JAGLGG010000077.1 GCA_023144145.1 Anaerolineales bacterium
CTGCGGAACTGAATTACGCTAACAATATCGCTCGCTTCTTGAGCGATTTCGAAGAGGATCTCCTCACTTCCATCTTTTGAGCCATCATCCACGAATATGATTTCGTAGGAGGTGCCAGCTAACGCTTCATTAATCGCCTGGAAGAGAAGCCGCAGGTTTTCAGCTTCGTTATATACGGGAATAACAACGGAAATCTTCACGGTATTCTCCTAAAAATTAGGATCGAGGAATCTTCACGGCATGGATCCGTGGGAGCAGTTGGTTCAAACTCATCATAGTGAGAAGGATCGAGGAATCCCGCGACTGTTGAACTATAATTTCGTTTCTCAACCATAATATAATCCGCATTCGCTAACCAATTAATTGCCAATTGATCATTCCAGTATCCAAAACGTAATAACTCATCAGAGTCACCTCCACCTCTTAACGTGTAGTCCCCGTTTAATTGGGGTGGGAATGTAATAACATTCGATAGATACAGGAGGGGCACTGGAGATCGGCCAACCCCCCAATATACCAATGAATTAGCTGGTATTCTCTCAGCCAAGTACTCCCCCACTTTCTCATGCGCAATAATGATATCTTTTCCACAATCGTAATAACGATACGTGTTGCCAAAAACAATCGTTGCCAACGTTAATTCTATCCCAATAAACACTCCCAGAAATGCCCCTAAAAAGTTCCTTTTGATAAACCTATCTCGATAACACATTACCATTACGGCATAATAGAGAAACACTAAAGCAAAGCCTATCATAATTACGTTCAAAAACAGACTAGTCCAAGTGATTATTTCATCGCTCGTAAGATGGAACTTGCTTTCAATTGTATATAAAAGTGAAATCGTCCCCGGTTCCATTCGCATGTTCGACATTCTTGGAATCTGGGTCTCGAGTAGTGATTCACTAAGACTAGAGTCAAGCGTTACACCAAACAGAATGGGCACGACAATTAGAATTAGAACCAGTGCTACCCTCCGAGAGGGCGATGTCATTCTGAGAGCATATTTTCCCATAAGAATGAGTAGCAACAAACCCGCAAGATGGAAGAAGGCAAAATAGTTTTCTAAACAAAATGGGCAATACTTCAGTCCCAGGGATGCCCATATGTGCATTGTCATCAAGGTTAGGTAGAGTACAGACAAAAACAAACCAATTTTGAGGTCTGTTTTTTTTCCACGGTTCTTCGAATTGAATTGGAAAACCAACCAAAAGCTGATCAAGCCTAGTGCTGACAATAGATGCATACGCAGGCTGGATAATAAAATCCAAAACCGACTTCCAGGGAAGTTGACAGGACCCCACGCCGGGTCACCCCCCGCTGTCTCTCGGAATGAATTTAAGAAAGGGGTCACTGAGGCTGGCATCCACTTCGACCACAATTTCAAGATATCCGGCCAAAATACAGCATGACCCCAAAGAACGACCATAGCACCTATGATGAGGCTCCAATATCCTGACGTTCTCCCATGCTGCCAGAAGATATAAGCAATCAGAAGCGGGAGAAAGGGGAACATATTAATGCGCGTCAGAGCTATTAGCCCACCAAGAAGTGCACCAAAGAATAGCTGCCAGGGCTTACGCCCATCACCTAATGTAAACGCCAGTGCCCATATCAGCATCGCGGATATAAGCACTTGAGAGGTCGCTTGACTGTAAATCTTGACTAATGCAGGGTTAAGGGCAACAGCCCATACGCCAAACGCAGCCCACCAAGGACCCGTAAATCGTCGTGAGGCCACCCATAAACCCACGACTATTAAAATACCAAGACTCAAAGCGTAATAACGTGCTGTCCGAAGTCCAGCACCAAATAATACTTGCACCCAGCCTGGAATGAGGAAAGATAAAGGCATGTGATTAGTCAGTGGACCGTAATCCTGGAAAGGCTGGTAATT
>JAGLGG010000078.1 GCA_023144145.1 Anaerolineales bacterium
AGCTCAAGAGCGTGCCGTGATTTTCTCCATAATGAAAGACGACGAGCGATGTGGTATATCATCACTAGGGCAATTCCAATCGCAAGGACAAGTAGGAGACGCTCAAGCATCAAATCGCCTTCTCGCGAGTAGGTCTTGAGCCTGGCGTGCGATCAATTGGTGCGGCACGTTGAAAGAAAGGCAATCCGAGTCGATTAAACCAATAATAGACTGCGCAGCCTACACAAAAACCAAGCAAAAGATTCAACCCCGCCAAAAAGATGACTACTCCGACAAGCGTCCAACCAACAATAGGCAGTTCGAAAAAAAATGTGCCCGCGGCAAGGAACAAAACCACAGCTCCGAACCCCTGAGCGAATTGGTGAGGTTCCGAGTAGTCGCGCAAGCGATCTGGCTTAACAATTCCGATCCACCTCAACGCACGGTAAATTGGCAAGAACCCAGGTTTTTTAGTCAAAGTGCCTAGCAACATAATTGATGCGATGATGGATGATATGAGCGGCAGGTCTGCTACGAAGGCGATCAGTAGAAATGCGATAATGGAAACTTGGTTTGCTCGAAGGGCAGCGTGATCCACGAATGGGAGTATTTCAGATTCATCTGAGCCACCCGCAATGCTGGGAACGATCATCAATTTATCGTTTTCTTCTACAGGTGTTTCATGGCCTGAAAGATTGCGAATATCTTCCTCATTGATAAAAATATTGACATATGCTCGAAGATTGCCTTCATCATCATATAGATGAGGCTGTATGCTGGGATACTTTGATGTCACTTCTTGAAGTATGTCCCTCACCGTCTTCCCGTCAACTTCTATCTCCCTCAAGCCCGCTGTATAAGGCCGAAGAGGGGTCGGGATACGAATATGTGTCATTATTCCTCCAAAATATTTTTCTACTCCAGGAGCAGTTTTTCTTCTACGAATATGCGTTCCTCGGTCAGACGCCAAGAACGGCTCTCGGCGGCGGTTTTCTGATTGACGCTGGTGATGATGTAGGAATACCAGGGAAGCGCTTGTTCATGATCGAAATCAGAGGGTTGAGCTGGGTGATCAGGGTGCGAGTGATAAATGCCAATAATCTCCAATCCCATTTCATCCGCAAATTCTTCTGCATTGATCATGTCTTGCGGAGTTATCATGTATCGTCGATTGCGTAACTCGACCTCAAAATTATTTGTGAGAGGCAGAACGCGATCCACAACACGATTCCCGCCCTGCTCTTTGCCAATGAGCACGCCTGCGCCTTCTTCGGGGTATGCGTTTTCTGCATGACGCTGAATTTCATTGAGAATTCCAGGCGCTAGGGAGATCATTGCCCATCTCTCCAAAAGTCCAAATCTAAGTATTTGCTTGCAGAATCAGGCAGCACAACCACAATCAGACCGTATTCAAGTTCAGCTCCGATTTGAAATGCAGCACTCACTGCGGCAGCCGCTGAAATACCCACAAGTAACCCCTCTTCTTTTGCCAATCGTTTCGCCATACGATAGGCATCCTCCGTACTCATTTGGAGATGTGCATCTGGCAAACCTGGATCATAGAATTCGGGGTTGGGGCTTGAAGCCATGTGTTTTAATCCTTCAAGGCCATGCAGTGGTCCGTCTGGTTGGACGGCCATAAGTGTAACGTCATCCGCATTCGCCTTGAGATACTTACCAGTTCCCATCATCGTCCCACTGGTGCCAAGACCAGCAATGAAATGGGTTAGGCGCCCCTCAGTTTGCTGCAAGATCTCTGGTCCCGTTGTAAGGTAATGGGATTTCCAATTCATGGGATTGCTGTATTGGTCGGCAAAGAAATACCGCTCAGGACTTTGATTTGCGATCTCTGTTGCAACGATTCGTGCCCCATCCGAACCTTCCAATGGATCGGTTAATGTGAGTTCGGCCCCCAATGCACGCAGGGTGGATAAACGAGCCTTACTGGCGTTTGCTGGGATAGTGAGGTGGACCTTTATCCCAAAGGTTGCAGCGAGTGTGGCGTAGGATATTCCCATGTTCCCCGAAGTTGAATCCAGCAAATGAATACTGTCGCCTAGAAGGCCCCCATCAAGCGCATTTTGTATTATTGCGGCCGCAGGGCGGTCTTTGACAGAACCGCCTGGATTATGCCACTCAGCTTTGACGTAGATTTCGACAGATTTAGCAAGTTCACCCCTCACGTCGCGGAGAGGAATAAGCGGTGTATTGCCTACTTGATCGATCAAGGAGGATTGTTTTATCCGATCTATGGTTCTGACGATTGTCATTTCATCGGTGTTACGCATGGGTTACTCCGGTTAAGAAAAACAGCCAATTAGAAAAGAAAAAGACTCGCATTCGACGACATCCAAGTTATTCCATACTCGGGTGCGGGAGCGAGCCTTCACTCGTTAATTGGCTGTAGGTTTTTATCCGCCTAAAACGAGGAGACCACTACCCCCGCTTCAGACATGTGCAAAAGTCCACAATTTTCTCCAGTTGTCTTAACCACCAATTTATGATAATTTAGACAAATTCTATGCAAATTATATGCTCTAGTTTCCCCTTGTCAAGGTGCAATAACTTACAAGGCTGGTTTAAAAATGGAATGAATTTAATGAAGGCCTTATGGAGCAGAGGCACATCAGTTGCTATAATCTACCGCGAAAAACTAGGATTTTTCGATTTTTGGATCGTGGTGAAGGGTTTCCCCTGAACATAATCCACGGTATAAAGTGCATCTTATTGTAGCGTAGCGAAGAAAAAAAAGATTTTGAAGCAAAACAGAGTTTGGACCCATTGCTCACAAGATCCGGATATTGATGATGACATCAGGGACAGGAAAGCCAGAATCGGATACGCAAAAACGGTCGCCTGTACCGGAAGCGATGCGGTATTTGGGAATTTCCTTAGTAACCGCAGCGGTTCTAGCGACTTTATTTACTGCATGGAGCCCTGCTAGTTTGGATCCAAGGGAGGTTGTGGGAAGGATTCTGGATTTTGCCATCGGCCCAGATTCGACCGAGGATCCACTCGCCGTGGATGCTATGACTGCAGAACCGCAAACGCTGCGCGTTGGGATTATTGCTGGCCATTCAGGTCTCTATCCTTCAACAGGTATGGTCGATCCAGGGGCTGTTTGTGATGATGGGCTTACTGAGTTGGAGGTAAATGAAGCCATCGCAGATTTAATCGCAGAAAACCTCGAATCATTTGGACTAAGTGTGGATCGCTTAGAGGAGTTTGATGAAAGGCTTGTCGGCTATCGCGCGGCTGCTCTCGTTTCGATCCATGCTGATGCTTGTTACTACATAAATGAAGAAGCGACCGGCTACAAGGTTTCACCGTCTAGGGCATCCACGGTATCTGATCTTGCGCAGCGGCTGTCGATTTGTATTATCGACCGATACAATCGATCAACAGGCTTGAACTTTCACCGGGGAAGTATTACTTCAGATATGACTGACTACCACACGTTTTATGAGATCGATGCCCAAACCCCGGCTGTAATTATTGAGACTGGTTTTCTTTATCTCGACCGCGAATTCCTTACGAGTGAACCTGAAAAAGCTGCCAGAGGAATTGCTGAGGGAATTCTTTGTTACCTGAACAATGAACCAGCAAGTTTCCCGGTGACAGGATCAGATTGATGACCGAGAACGCCGCTAAAGCAAAACAGCTGCTCAAAGCTTCCAGGAAAGCTCTCAATGAGGGTGATCGTCGGGAGGCAAATCGTCTCGCTCGTCAGGCAGTTAAACTTTCACCTAAATGGGAGATTCCCTGGTTGTACCTTGCAGCTAGCTCGCCACCTGAAGAGGGTTTGAAATACGTAGCACGTGCGCTTGAAATCAATCCGGATAGCAGTAATGCCCGAAAGGCCATCCGATGGCACGTGAAGAGATTGCCTCAGGAAGCAAGCCGAAGGGGAGTTCGGGAGGTTCAGTTACCTTCATATTTGTCATTGCAACTTGCTCCTCTCGAGGCGCTGACCAGGAAACGTCTTTTTTCTTCCAACGTTATCATTCCTATCATGCTGTTAGTAATTGGTTTTGGATTTTGGATTGGATTTGTGCCCGCAGATGCCCAGCAGCCTCAAGTAGCCTTTGCGCCGATACCAAAAGCAAGTCTGACACCCACTCCGACGCATACGCCCACAAACACACCGACGCCGACACCAACCTCAACGCCTACGATTACCCCGACTCCAACGGATACACCCACACCGACAATTACTCCCACACCTCGTCCAAAAGTATCATTTGAGTACAGCCTCGATCCAGAGGAACTAGCCAATGAAAGTCGGTGGATTGATGTTGATGTTGGCAACCAACGTGTGATAGCTTATGAAGGCTCAACAGTTGTAGCCACCTTTGTCGTCTCAACCGGCACTCAGTATCACCCCACCATTGAGGGTCAATTTCGAATTTGGACCAAACTAAGGTGGGACGATATGGCAGGTCCAGGATATTACCTGCCGAGTGTACCCTTCACAATGTATTTTTATCAGGGCTATGCCATTCACGGGACGTATTGGCACGATAA
>JAGLGG010000079.1 GCA_023144145.1 Anaerolineales bacterium
TTACGATGCTGGAGGTGCGCAGCCCGCGCGAGGAGGCACGTGAGGCGGTCCGTTGGGTGAAATCGCGAATCCTTCGTGATGGTCTGAGTGCACTCGCTTGTGCGATTGTGACCCCCGACCCGGAAAGGTACCGTCCATTTTTGCGCGAGGCAGGGCATGAATTCGGAGTACCACTTCGGTTTACGCATGGTGAACCCCTTTCATCAGCGCCTGCTATTGCCGCCTTATTGGATTTGCTCGGACTGTCCCTTAGGGGATTTCCTAGCAGGTTGACCATAGAAGCGGTTCGCTCGCCCTATTTCGACCTGGCAGCCCTAGGTTTGAAACCTGAGGACGCAAGTCTGTTGGAAAACGCTAGCCGCCTTGGGTTAGTGATCGAGGGAATCGATCAGTGGGAAGAAGCACTCACAAAACTCTCGGGAGCTCAATCGAGTTATGAAGATCAAGAAGAGGCAGATGTTCACGGTACCGACTTGCCAACTGGGGAAAAGGCAGAAGATCTTTTAGATGGACTTCGGAACTTCACGGCTCGCGTATCCCCTCCTGCCACGCTTACTCTAGCAAAATGGGTGAACTGGTTGGAAGATTTACTCGATGACCTTCAGTTCCTGAAAGCAGAGCAGGCTGATCGTGATGAAGCATCGTTAATTGGACTAAGGGAGGTTCTCCGCGCACTGGTATTGGGAGAGGTGATCGTGGGTGGAGCACCGATCAACGCGGTGGCTTTCAACGTCACTCTAAGGAGTTTCTTGGAGGGGACGTTCTATCACGTAGTGCAAAGTTGGAAGGATCCCGCTGTCCTGGTCCTGCGGGTCTTCGAAGCTCGGGGGTTGCGATATAAGGCAATGGCATTGTTGGGATTGGCGGAAGGCCTTTTCCCAGAAGTCGAGCGTGAGGACCCCTTCCTGAGTGAGAATGTTAGAAACGAACTAGGGCTTGAAGGAAGGTTGGGAAGGGAACAAGGGGGCATCTTTTACCAAGTTGTCACACGTGCGGACGAGCGGTTGTTCATAACCCGACCCTATCTTGCGGAAGATGGTGAGTACTGGGAAGCGTCGCCCTATTGGACAGAGGTACAAGATCTCATAAAAGGCAGCCCACAAACTTTGCGACATGAGTCACCTAGAGCCCTCAATGAGGCAGCCTCTTCCGAAGAGTTGTTGTTCTGGGGAGTGAAACGCAAGGGTTTGCCAACACGGTTCGTAGAGGAACTCAAACCCAGGTGGGAGTATTTACGGCATGCCAGGGATGTCCTTCAGGCGCGGATTGATCGGTCGCCAGAAGGACCTTATGAAGGTGCAGCAGCAGGGCTATCAAGCATTTTGAGCGACCATTATGGTCCGGATCACCTGTGGAGTTCCAGTCGTTTGGAATCCTATGGCAGTTGCCCTTACCGGTTTTATGTTGAAACAGCAGTTGAGCTAGAGGTAAAGGAATCCCCAGAATTGGGAATAGACGCTCGGCAATTGGGGTCAATGCTCCATGAAGCACTTGAAATGGCCTATAAGCACGCCTCCGATCCTGGCGATGTTGAGCAGGTGAGAGTTATGTTGGATCAGGTTATCGAGCAGGTATTTTCGCAGGCTCCGGCAACCTATGGCTTTCGACCCACTCATCTTTGGGGTGTAGAGCAGGTACAGTTTGCCCAAGTGCTGCGGGAATCTTTTACTAACCTGGAAGAGCTTGAGTCAGGATGGACCCCAATTGCATTTGAGCAACCATTTGGACTAGAGGGCACACCAACCTTAGAAATGCATATTGGTGACGAAAGGATCCGCGTTCGAGGGCTTATCGATCGAGTGGATCGAAACGAAGCCGGGGAATTGCGAGTGATTGATTATAAGACTGGGTCTTCACATCTCAGTTCACGGGATTTGGTTGAAGGTCGACGATTGCAGCTCCCGATTTACGCCTTGGCTGCCGATGAAGCTCTTGGGCTGGGAAACCCAACAGAAGGATTCTATTGGGCAATTCTAAAAAGGGAGGCTGGGCAATTACGTCTCAGTAAGTTTCAGCCGAAACGCGATGACCCAACGATTATCGGACCATCTGCAGCAATCACGATCATGAAGGGCTATGTCAAGGAATATGTCGCTGCGATCCGTCAGGGAGAATTCCCTCCTATCCCGCCGCGTGATGGTTGTCCGGATTTCTGCGCCGCGGCAGCGTGGTGTTGGCGTTATAGCCCGAGTGGGTGGTAGGTCAAGTTTATTTGTTTCGTATCGTAGGTCGGGTTTCCATACCCGATCGGCGATATTTGAAAGAAACGGGCAGGTAGGGTGAACTGCGTTCGCCATGAATCCTGCCCTACAGAATAAGGTTGTCATCCTGAGCGAGTCTGACGGGGTTATGCAGCCCCGCCAGATTGAGCGAAGGATCTCGTTTTAGGGAAGCACATATTCTTGAATTCGGAAAACGAGATTCTTCGTGCCAGTGGCACTCAGAATGACGAATTAACAGAGGCTAAGAGTAGGATGTGCCTTGGATACTGAAAAAGCCAATTCGACCTTTGATCTCACCGACGAGCAAAAACTCGCTGTCGGTACGCGTGGCCGCGACATCCTGATCACTGCGGGTCCGGGCAGTGGGAAGACGCTCACTTTGGTTGAGCGTTATGTGAAACTATTAGGTCAGGGGTTGTCACCTCGAAACGTTGCTGCCATCACCTTCACCGAAAAGGCCGCGCGTGAGATGCGAAACCGCGTTCGTAGGCGGGTGTCTGATCATGCAAAAGAGGGGGGAAAGAAAGAAGAAAAACTGCATTGGCAGGGGGTGGAAGCCAAATTAGACGCAGCAAGAATTGGCACCATTCACAGCCTGTGCGCCGAGATCCTTCGAACCCACCCCGCCGAGGCAAACCTTGATCCTGACTTTGAAGTGATCGAGGAGGGACTTTCCGCTGCATTGAAGACCCAAGCGATCGATGATGCGCTGATATGGGCTACAGGTCACCCAGAGAATGCCTTGGTATTTCAAAGCTTTAGCCCGAATTACCTCAAGCGAGTCCTGCGATTTCTACTTGACCGACGCCTGGATGCGAGTGCCTTACTCTCTAGAGCAGATTTTACAACGTTGGGTGAGAGTGCGATCCTGAACGAGTTGATCGAGCTTCATGGGAAAGTTGAGCTTGTAGATGCTTTGGCAGAGTTGAAGCGTATGAAGGTGGAGGGAAGGTTATTGCAGGATGCAGGTGACAAGTTGGCATCACAAATCGATACTCTCCTGGACGAATGGGTGAAATTCAATGAAGGCGTTCATGCCGAGGATATTTTAGAGGCGTCGAGCGCGTTGTATTCCCTCCGCAGGAAGGGACTTCAGTTGAGGGTCGGAAAAAAAACGAGCGTAGCCAAAGGACTCATTCGGGGAATGCAGCTTTTTTATGATGAACATATCAACCCCTGGATAGGCGGAGCGCAGAAAGGTGACTTGCCTCCGGATGAGTATGTTGAGGAAAACTTCACAAAGAATTTGCCCAGGCTCAAGGGTATCTTCACGCAGGCAAGGAAGCTTTATAACTCAGCCTTGGAGTCACGATATGCAATGGATTTCGATGACCTCGAGAGTGGGGCGCTGGAACTATTGAAAAGGGCTGAAATTCAAAAGCACTGGAGGTCGTCCCTTAACGCGATCCTGGTCGATGAATTCCAGGATACGAACGAACGTCAGCAGGAGATCGTTAATCAATTACGAGGTGAGCCAGGCAGGCTGTTCGTCGTGGGTGATGCACGTCAGAGCATCTATCGCTTCCGCGGAGCAAAAGTGACTGTCTTTCGAGAGATGCAGAAGCAAATCGAAGCGGAGGGCGGCGAGAGCATTGAGCTAGATATTACCTTCCGGGCTCACCCTCGATTGTTAAACGCTCTCGAGGATCTCTGCTCGCAGTTCCTCGGTACAGAGGATGGCCCGTTATATCGTGTCCCCTTTACACCTCTACGCCCAGATCGAGAGAGAGCCAGGGTTGGGATGATGCCACCCTTTGTTGAGGTTATTTGTGGGCTGGGAGGCTCAGCCAAAGATGCCCGTCCCGTCGCTGCACAAGCATTAGCGCGCAGGTTGATCGAGTTACAGGCTGAAGGTCAAATTACCGAATGGGATGATGTTGCCCTTCTTTTCCGGGCATCATCAGGGTTTCAATACTATGAGGACGCCTTTGAAACATTGGGAATTCCATTCGTAACCGTCGCAGGAGGTGGGTTTTTCGACCGACCGGAGATCCGGGATGTACTCAACATGCTACGGGCGCTAGCGGATCCACTGGATGATTTGGCGATGGCTGGGCTGCTCCGGTCGCCAGCTTTTGGATTGCGTGATGAAACTCTTTATCTCCTTCGTTGGAGAGGCGAATCCCGAATGCATTTGTGGCCCTCTCTTAACGAGGATTTATCTAACCTGGACCAGGACGATCAAAGACGAGTTATGCGTGCGAGAATGATACTTGAATCACTAGTACCTCTCGCAGATCGCCTGCCGATTGCAGAACTGCTCAATGAGTTGATCATAAGAACTGATTATCGGGCAATCCTTGCCTCTGCTGGCAGTCGAATGTGGCGAAATCTGGACAAGCTCCTACAGGACGCACATAAGAGCGGTCTTGTGCGGGTGCGTTCATTCCTGGATTATGTGCAAACGCTCCGAGATGTGGGAGCTAGGGAAGGTGAAGCCCCTGTTGAGGAGCATGGATCGGTGAGATTAATGACTGTCCATAAAGCCAAGGGGTTGGAGTTCAATATTGTGGTTTTGGCTGACGCAGCACGTATGCCTCGAAAGGGCGGTCAAATTGCTTATCTGCTTCCGGAGACGGGTATTGCCGCGCGAGCGGATCGATTGGAAGCCAATTCAATGGTGACCCGCTTGGCCCACTATATAAACGCCCAAGAGTCGGAAGCCGAGGAAGATCGGCTGCTCTATGTTGCGTTAACCCGCACCCGGGAAAAACTGTTGGTGAGCGGTCACGTTACAGAGAGACAAAGTGGTCCTAGAACAGATGGATGGCTAAAGAAAATATTCGAGGTGGTGGGTATAAGCGCTGCAGACATGATTGAGAAGCCCGAGGAATGGAAATCAGTATCTCTACCAAGCGGTGAAAATGTGGGCATAAAGTTTAATTCTCAGGAGGATTCCGAAAATCCAGTGACTGAACTGGAAATTCAATGGCCGGAATCGGAAGAGATTTCATTACACCGCCCTCTAACATCAGAGCTAGTCCGCGAAATTGATCCTGATGAGCAAGCTGATCCAATGCGGGAGTGGCGAGCAACTGGGGCGCAGGTTCACGCTCCTGCAGCAGCAATTGGGAATATGGTGCATGCAGCCATACATCGAGGGTTGATTCCAGTCGGGCCAGAAGCGAGTGAATTCTTGGAGACGTTGGCATTAAGGGAGGGTCTTGTAGAAAGAGGGCAACGCAGTCGCGCCGTGAACGAATCGATCAAACTTTTGGAGAGACTAGCGCGTGATTCGCGTTGGGACGAGATTGACAAGGCGACAGAGCGCTATCATGAGCTGCCCTTTTCCAGGCCATTACCTTCTACTGACTCACCCATTGGAACGATCGACTTGCTTTATAAGACCGACCGCGGGTGGCACCTGATCGATTTCAAAACGGACGAACTCCGTGATGACGAAGATTTAGAGCAGGCCACTGAGGAACATCGCGGCCAATTGACGCGCTATCAGAGGGCTCTCAATGACCTGCTCAAGATTGAGGCAGTAGCCTACATCTGCTTTCTTGACTACCAAGGGATGGTCGAGTGGATTGGCATAGAATAATAGCCTTCCACGATTGAAGCATTTCCTCGGCACAGAAAATTCCCAAAAGAACAGGTTTCCACTTTGTAATCCGATGTTTCCGCTTTGTTATCGGATTGTCATGTGTACGCAATCGCTATCAATTAATCTGATGCTGAATAACTCTGTCGCTACGTTGAAAAGAAATTCGGTGTTGGTTTTGTATAAGTGGGGGTTGGGATCGGGGAGATTCTTATTCCAGCGTCGTGAACCCTAACCTCCAGGAGGGAGGTTGGTATGGCCAAGAGACGGTGTCCACGCGATTATGGCCTATCGGGGGGATGAGCTGCTGGATCACAAGTTACTAGACGGCCGGGCAACGAGCCCGGTCGTTTAATGAAACTAACCTCCATTTTAAGGATTTTCTTGAATAGCTAGAACAGTTGTGCTATTCTTTTAACTATCTTACGATTAGCAAAATTGGCGCTATGCAACACTTCGCATCCGCCAAGAGTACAATAATGCACTCCCGTTACGAATTCTCGCCATGGTACAAATCTTGGACTTCTTTATGGTGAACACCGAAATCAATCGATCCTTTAGTGAGTAGTCCATGAAGATTCTGCACACCTCGGATTTACAGTTGGATGCGCCTTTCGCGTTCTTAGGAGATGGAGGACAACGCCATCGTGTGCAGATACTTGAAACCTTCGACGCGATCCTCAAGCTTGCGGAGGGGGAGAGTTATGATCTACTACTCATCTCCGGTGACCTCTTTAATACCAATCGGCCACAGCAATCGACAGTCGAGCGTGTTGCGAATCGTTTGGGGAAATTGTCGATCCCGGTCTGCATCCTTCCTGGCAACCATGACTCCTACGACTCCAAATCCATTTATCGCAGGACAATATTTCCTCCCAATGTCACCATATTCACAGATCAATTGAAGGTTATGCGTTTCCCCGACCTTGACCTAGCGGTCTACGGCAACGCGATTGCGAGAAAGGACGGCGAAGATAAACCATTGGAGGGCATTTCTGCCTCTGAACCAGTTCGATGGCACGTAGCCATGGCCCACGGAAACATGGTCACTGGACTGGTAAAAAACCCTGATCGACCCATAACGGATCTAGAAATCGCTTCCTGCGGGATGGATTACGTAGCCCTGGGTGACTGGCATGGCTACGGAAATTACTCGCAAGGGAAAGTTCAAGCATTTTACTCTGGCTCACCTGAACCAATGGCATTTGACCAGACCGAATCTGGATACGTGGTCAGCGTGATATTTGGTGATGAGCAGGTCGAGGTTGACCGTATCAGGGTAGGAAAAATTCATGCGGTTCAGCCCGAAGTGGAGGTTTCCGGACAATCACAAGCTGAAATTATTGATCTCATTGGGGAGTACGCTTCTCCGGAAACAATGCTAGATGTCTCTCTCAGAGGGCTCAACACGTTAGGCAATGTGCTTGCCCCATTGATCATTGAAGAAACCCTGGCGCCTGGAACGTATGCAATTCGTGTTCGCGATCAAACCCACCCAGAATTAGACATGATCTCGCCAGCCGACTTTCCGGAAGAGCACGTCATTGGAAAGTTCGTGGAAATTTTGATGGATCAAATCGCTGAGGCTCAGGACGAGCATGAGCGCACAAAAATCGAGCAGGCATTGCAGCTCGGGATTGCCCTTTTACAGGGCAAAGGTGTGATTTGATGGAATTAAAACGGCTTTTGCTGAAGAACTTTCGTCGTTTTGATCAAATTGAGATCGCCTTTGAGCACGGGTTGAACTTGATCAAAGGCCCCAATGAAGCTGGGAAAAGCACGCTTCAAGATGCCATTATTGTGGGGTTACTGGATCGCCCCACAGGTAAACAAAGGGAGCGAAAGTTTCAAAAATGGGGACAAGATCGTTTGTACGAGATTGATCTGACCTATCTTTCATCAAGCGGTGAGAAGTACACGATATCGAAGGATTTCGAAAGTGAAAGCCATTCAATTATCGGCCCGCAGGGGAAGGACAAGTCGAAGGCTGGTTTGGACGAGGCTGTATTGGACGCAATTGGGACACTCTCTCATGATCTTTTCGTCAGTACAGCTTGCATCCGCCAGGACGCCATGATGGATATGGATGTAGGAGTAGATGAGATCTCGACTCAGCTTCAGAAGATTGTCATGGGGGGTGAGGGAGTTGTGGATGAGGTGATCGA
>JAGLGG010000008.1 GCA_023144145.1 Anaerolineales bacterium
GCACAACAAGCGGTAGATTTTGTGGGTCGATACGGCGCTCCTATTATTGGAGATCGCCTCATTCCGTTCTTATTAATGGTGGTTGGATTTTTTCCAATATCAATATCACTCGTGATTGCCCTGGAGAGTTTCGCAGGTGAACGTGAGAGGATGTCTCTTGAGCCGTTGTTAGCTACTCCCCTCACCGATAGCCAACTATTCTTTGGAAAGATGGTTGCTTCACTTCTTCTGCCCATTCTTGCTGCGTATAGTGGTATTTTTGTTTACTTGATCGGTTTGTACCTTAGACTTCGTTGGATCCCTCCCATTCCATTACTTATTCAGATTGTTTTACTGACCACAGCTCAAGCTGTTGTAATGGTGTGTGGAGCGGTTGTGATTTCATCGCAAACAACTTCCGTGCGTGCCGCGAACCTGTTGGCATCATTCGTAATCCTTCCTGTGTCCCAGTTAATTATTGGGGAGAGCTTGATCATGTTCTGGGGGCGTTACAGCATCCTTTGGCTCATCGTTCTATTTCTCTTCATCACAGCAGTTGTACTTGCACGAATGGGACTTCACCTCTTCAATCGGGAGGCGTTATTGGGGAGGGAAATCGATGTTTTGAATTTTCGCTGGCTTGGACACATTTTTCTGAAAGCATTTCGACGAGATGCATCTAATTTGAGAGGATGGTACCGCGGGATTTGGAATCACTCAATCAAACAGATCAAAGGTGCGATTATCGTCTCGTCTATCATCCTGGTTTCTGGTTTTTTCATCGGTATCTCCCTGGCCAGTAGATACCAACTACCTCTAGATCTACTCCAATTGGATCGAGTTGACGAAATACTTTCTAGCCAGTTATCCAAATTTGGATTTATGAGTATCAGGGGTTGGGCATGGATACTCATGAATAATGTGCGGGCGTTGTTGCTAGCAGCATTTCTAGGGATTTTCAGTTTTGGGATTTTAACACAGCTATTGCTAATGACGCCGATCGGTATCATTGGCTACATTGGTGGGAATTTAGGGTTGGCTGGCTATGATGTTTTGCTTTTCCTATCGGCGCTAGTCCTTCCGCATGCCATCCTTGAAGTGCCGGCCGCGATCATTTCAGGGGGTGCAATCCTGAAACTTGGAATGGTATTCATTAGTCCGCCTGAAGGACTGAGCCTTGGTGAGGCTTGGGTGAGAGCTCTTGCAGAATGGGCGCGCATAAGTGTTGGGATTGTATTTCCTCTGCTCATCCTTGCTGCCTTTATCGAGGCGTTCCTAACGCCTCAAATCGCATATTCATTACTTGGTGGATAAGAATCAATGACACGAATTATAGTACTAGGCACATCGAATGCGATCCCAGATCTTGATCATGAAAACACCCACATGGCCATCGTTGGCAATGATGGGGTTGTATTGATTGACTGTGTTGGATCACCAAAAGTCCGTCTGGAAAAGGCTGGGATCCAGCTCACCTCAATCTCGGATCTCATTCTGACTCACTTTCACCCGGATCATGTCTCCGGAGTTCCACTCCTACTGATGAATATGTGGCTGAGTGGTCGAGAAGATCCCTTACGCATATATGGCTTGCATCATTGCCTTGAACGCGTTGAGGATGTGCTGTCTTTGTATCACTGGGATAAATGGCCAAAATTCTTCCCGGTAGCCTTTCATCGATTGCCGGAACGGGAATTTATTAAAGTCTTGGAAAGAGATGGGTTGAGAGTGTTTTCTTCTCCTGTAAGACACCTGATTCCAACTATAGGTCTTCGACTGGAAAATCCTGATGCCGAGCGAACGATCGTATACTCCTGTGACACAGAGCCATGCCCCTCGGTTGTTCGCTTAGCTTCGGGCGCCAATATTCTCATCCATGAGGCAACCGGAGCTGGAATGGGCCATTCTTCTGCTTCTCAGGCCGGTTCAGTGGCGAGGGAATCCGAAGTAGGTAAATTGATCCTAATTCATTACCCGAATGAAGATCTAGATCCGGACAATTTACTCGAACAAGCGAATGAGACATTCGATGGGGATGTCCAACTGGCATACGATTTTATGGAAATTGAACTCTAAAATTTCTCATGAGTGAACTGGAAAAACTACACTCAAGGCAAGTGGAGGGGTATATGTGGGGGGCCTCTTCTTGTGATTAAGTATTTTCAATGGGATCTTCTAATATATATCAAATAATTTGGTGGAATGATCTCTTTGTGTTGGTTGAATAATGTATCTGCTGCAGATCCCTTCGGGCACGTCGCAGAATCGTCCACAGGGGGAGCATGGTAAAATGACCCCTGGAGTATATTCTTCAAGCAAGGTTATTCGGATGAGTGAAAAAGAGCAAAAGAAAGAGCTTCAAACGTTGATTTTCTCTGGAGAGGAAGACACATGGTCGAATGAATCTGTCCGTTCATTTGGATGGAGGATTCAAAAGCGATCACCACTTTGGAGGCCCCCAACCGATGTTTTCGAGACGGAAGATGCATTCATCGTTGTTGTAGAAGTTGCCGGTATGCGTGGAACTGAAATCTCTGTCACTCTAGAAAAAGGCATGCTTTCCATTCGAGGTATGAGAGTCGATACCGGTGATATGAAAGCCTACCACCAGATGGAAATTGCATATGGTGAATTCGAAACGAAGATAAAGATGCCTAGAAAAGTTGAAAAAGATCAAATAGAGGCAACCTATAGCGATGGTTTCCTCCGCGTATTAATGCCAAAGAAAAAGGCTAAGAGCATCCAAATTGAGGGATGATTGTGAATGAGCACGTGATATTCAGAATTACAAGCGCAAATGACTTGAAATCAGGGCAATAGCTTATGGCAAAAAAAGATGAAAACAAATTGAAAGAGGAAGAGATTCCGGAGGAAAAATCGAAAATCCAGGTCCACGATCAAAGTGGCGAATCATTCGAGAAATTTGACGATTCTGATGCGGACCAAGTTCCTGAGCTTATCCCAATCCTGCCGCTACGCGGGGTTGTGGTTTTTCCCCATACTGCGGTCCCATTAACGATAGGACAACCTCGATCGATCAAACTAATCGATGATGTGGTCTCTGGAAACCGCTTGATCGGGATGGTCGCTTCAAAGGATCCTGAATTAGAGACCCCTGGTCCCGAGGATTTGTATTCTTTTGGGACCCTTGGTGCAATTCAGCGCCTATTCCGTGCACCGGATGGGACAATTCGATTGATCGTTCAAGGTTTAGGCCGGCTACAAATCGGGGAATTCACCTCGCTAGAGCCATATCTCCAGGCCAAAATTAATCTGCATCCGGAAACTGTCGAGGAGAGCGTTGAGATTGAAGCACAGGTGCGAGCTGCGAGAGATCAATTTCAGCGGATCACAGAGTTAGCAACGTCTCTACCACCCGAAATTGTCACTAGTGTGCTCAACCTAGAAGATCCACTGCAGGTTGCCTATTCCATCGCTAATTTCCAACGGATGGATCTAGAAGATGCTCAGGCGGTTCTTGAAGAAGATTCAGCACTGAAAAAGCTTCAAAAGCTGAACGCCATGCTCAGCCGGGAAGTTGAAGTTCTCTCACTGGGACAGCAAATTCAGCAAGAAGCGCGTTCCGAGATCGAAAAGGTCCAGCGAGAATATTTTCTGCGCGAGCAATTGAAAGCGATCCAGCGCGAGCTGGGTGAAGTAGACGAACAAGCAGCTGAGGCAGAAGAGCTCAGAAAGCGAATTGATGATGCGCAGATGCCTGAGGAAGCTGAGAAGCAAGCTCGCCGAGAAGTTGACCGACTCGAGAAGCTGCC
>JAGLGG010000080.1 GCA_023144145.1 Anaerolineales bacterium
ACGCAGGAGCGTGGGCACGAGAGAATCCAAAACGACTCGGATTTTATGGTCGGTGAAGGAATTCCTCGCCCGTCTCTTTGGATGGAATGAGATCAATCATAAATCTGCAAGGGAAAAACTTGAAGTTAACCATCGGACGGCTTCTGGAGGTTGAAAAGTTCAACGAGTAAGGAACACTACGAGCAACTTAAGCGGTATGTAGAAACAGGCGCTCTCTCCTAGAGCATGGTCCGGGTCAGAATCTCGAAGGCAGCCGCTCCTGCTAGCTCGAAAGACATTTCGCGCATGATATTGCCGATGATTGGCCAGTATTTCTTCTTCACCTTGGGGAGAATGCCCTTTGCCGGTTGCAGCTTTTCGTCCCCTCCAGCCTTAAGCCACGCCTCCACCGAGGCTTCATTTTCCTCTTCGCCCGGAAGAGCGGTGAGTTCCAGGGCGATCCAATCCTCGAAACCACTTGAGAAAATTGAAATGCTACCATCTTGATCCACTACGGCTCCGCGCTTGAGCAAGCCGGCGATATCGCGCGGTGCGCGAGAATAAACTTTGATGATGTTCTCAATGCTGGGCTGATTCCTTTTCTCATCCTTTTGACCCTTAATCACCAAGATTGCTAACAATGTGATCTTTTCACTCTCTGAGGCATGTGACCACATATAGGTGAAGTGGGGCTCCGCTTGTTGGTTGAATTCTGAGGCGGCGTAGTCTTCCAAAGATTCACCTTGCATTCCCAGGTTCATTCCCTCCACAAGATAGTGCCCTGCCATCTGCAAGAAAAATGGGTAGCCTTTGGCAAGCTTGTGGACAATATGTTTTTCTGTTTCTGAGAAGATGATGTCCACGGATTGAGTATAAAGGTCAAGCAAATTATCCGCCTCTTGCGGGGAGAATGGTCTTAGAACTACGGTGGCAAAGATGTTGAAGAATGGCGAGCCTTTGATTTCCTCCGAATGGCAGAGATCCACCAGTTCTCTGCGCGTGGCGGGGATCAGCGAAAGATTGTTATGGATAGCTAGAGCACGTAAGCCTCCAAAGAAATCCGCTTCAAAATTCGGGTTTTGAGTGACGTACTCAAACTCATCCAGGTAAAGTAATGCATGCAACCCCAGATCACTAATTTCCTCGAACAAATCCTCCAGATCAAAGAGATCAACCTGCTCTCGTCTGCTCAAGTCTTTGAATAACACGTTTAATTCTGGGGTATTCATGCTTCGGGACATCTTGCGTAAAACCCGCTGCCAGAATCGTTCGGGAGTGATGTCGGTCAGCCCCTGGAAGTCGATATACACGGGGCAGAATTGATCCTTGGATAGGCCGTACTGTTCGGCCACATCAGGATCTGAGAGGTGCTTGAGCAAGGATGTTTTTCCGATCCTTCGTTCCCCAACGATGGAGGTGGACTCTCGCGCCGAGGATAACAACCGATTGACAATCTGGCGGATATCCTCCTTGCGCCCGATGAACCTTTGCGGGTCTCGTATCGGGTTGCCAAAGGTGAAAGGATTTGCGCTCATTTGCTCTCCAGTTTGAAGAGGCCATCGCGATTTTGCTGGCGTTTCGATTGCGGTTTCAGGCTCGGGAAAGGGTGGTCGATCTTCTTTTTCACCAACAGATAGTACTGTTTGCACCGAGTCGACCAGTTTCCCAAGATGCTTTTCCAACGGAGGGCTAATGGCATCGATCCAATGGAGCGACTTGATGTAGTAACGCATCGCCGCCGTAGGTTCAATATCTTCGATGCGAATGGGGATGATAGGTATGCCGCTGCCTACGGCTTCTTCAACCTCGCGCATAACCGCTCCCGAAGAATTGGAGCCTTCTGAGAGAAGGAGGACAAATACCTTGCTGTCATTAATGGCGCTGATCAGTGCTGCAGCGTAAGGGAGGCCAGGTGGAACATCACGAGGAGCAATCCAACAACGGATTTTCCTGTTCTCGATAGTTGCACAAACAGCGTCGGCAATAGTTTTATCTTTAGACGAATAGCTGATAAACACTTCATGCGCCATTTTCTTCCCACCTCATTACTATCTTACCTCGTTCTTTTAGTAAAACTCCGACAGACTGGATCCCGTATCGGATTGCTAAAGGTGAACGGATTTACGCTCATTTGCTCTCCAGTTTGAAGATGCCGTAGGGCGTGCTGGCGTACACATTTTCTGGATCAATGGGATCAATGCTGATGGAATAGATCACCATAGCTCCTAGTAGGCCTTCATTGACCTGCCCCCAAGTGTGGCCTCCATTCTCAGAGATGAAGACGCCACCTTCAGTGCCCACAATAAATCTTTCCGGTTTTCGCGGATCAATGGCGATTGAATTGATAAAATCTGTTTCAGTGCCAATTTGGGCTACCACTCCCCAAGATGAGCAATGGTTGAAGCTTCTTATCACCCCCCATCCCCGAGTGGCCAAGAGGATATGAGCAGAGTCAAGTGGATCAATGGCCAAAAGTGTATCTGATTCTGGTGTCCAAGCGATGTTAAATTCTTCGCATGGAGACCATGATCCTCCGCCATTTGTAGAGGAAAAGCCGGGAAACCTACTCGCAATAATTACATATATCGATTGTCCATCTTCGTGAAAATAAAAGACCCCATTGGTAGGATTAGTTTCCTCATGATCATCGAGCCCATCACTTTGGTGCCACTCATCTCCATTATCCTCAGAATAATATATTTGGGGTTTGTTGTTAGTCTGCCCTATTATGAATAAATGCTCTGGAGATAATGGATTAACCCCTATTCCCCCTATCTTTGAAATCGGAGTGACAACTCTGTTTAATAATTGCCCTTCCAGACCATATTCGAGAATCGAACTTTCTTGATAGCGGTAGAAGCTTAATCCATTTGGAGAAAATACAAACCCTTCCCCTATTACATCCATTGATACCCAATTGCTTTCGCTCTCTTCTGATCTAAAAAGAAGCGATCGTCCTGAACTCATTTGGTTGAGATACAAACTATTTGAATACATCGGATTAATTTTTATACTTGAGGGAAGCGCGCCCAACCCAGCGCTACTCTCTTCCCAAGAACCCCCGCCGTCACGCGATATGAAAAAACCTTGCCTACCAAGAAAAACTTCATCTGAGTTCTGAGGAGAAACTGCAATAACGTCCCTGATATGTTGTTCCATTGGCATTTCTCGCCAACTTTGCCCGTTGTTGGTGGATTTCCAGACTCCATCCCAGGAATTACAGTAAACAACCGAGCTCTCCGTCGATGAAATTGCCAAATTTTGACATTTCGCATTGAGCATCTTCTGCCAGGTGCTTCCACCATCGGAAGAAAGATAGAGCCCCTCCTCTGTTCCCACGTAAATATAACTTTCTTGATCCACAACACTAATGGTTAATACACCGTCCTCAAATGGATCATCTTCCAGCCCAACGGGTTCCCAGTTTCGACCTCCATTTTGGCTTTTGTAGACTCCTGAGGTGCACTCAAAGTCGGGGTCTCCACTAACCACATAGATGACTTGAAAATTGTGTGGATCAACGGCGTAGTTGTATCCAAATGTTGGACAGTAGCTTTCTTTTATCTGAGACCAATCATTCCCGCCTGAAAACGACTCATATACTTCATCGTAGTCAAAATATAATATGTGTTGGTTATCCTCTGGATCCACGATAATCGAACTGCTCCCCTCAAACGGAAAACCAACAATATCACCAGAAATATGATTCCAGCTCTCTCCTCCATTGGAGGATTTGTATACATTTCCTGGAGCTACTCCGGCGTATATTGTGGAGGAGTCTATCGGATCAATCGTAAGTGAGCTTATCCTTCCTCTTCCTAATCCAGTTTGAATGGGTTGCCAGGTAAGACCACTGTTTATGGTTTTAAAGACCCCGGAATTTTCCATTCCAACATAGATTACGTCTGTGTCATTTGAGTCAATGGCTATGGCATTAACCTTGTCTCTCACAAGAAACTGCCCAGAATTCACTCTAGACCACTTCAATGGAATCTGGGTCGGTTCGGGAGTAGGTTCGTTTGTTGGAATCAACGTTGCTGTAGGAGAAGGTTCCACTGTTGCAGTTGGCATAAGTATCGTGATTGGGGT
>JAGLGG010000081.1 GCA_023144145.1 Anaerolineales bacterium
AGCATGCTATGTCCCTACGATTCAACGAGGGAGAGTTTCGAAAGGGAGTCGTTCTGGATATCTGGGAGGACGTCAATCAACAATAATTGATACCATCATTAAGCGATGACGCTACTCCCCATGTACATTGCTCGCACAGGCGAACAGGACCGTTTTGATTTGAAACGGGGTCAGGTCTGGGTGCTTGGCGCGAATGAGTGATACCAATCCAGCCAGGTGAGGAGCTGCAAAGCTGTTACCCGTAATGGTGCTGCTGCCTTTGTTGATCCAAGCAACTTTTAGGTCAATCCCCGGCGCGCCGAACTCCACAGGAGGCGCTGGATTGTAATAATAAGTAAAGGGATCTTGCCCTGCATGAGCGGCGACGGAGATCACGGAGGAGTAAAGCGAGGGATAGCTGGGGGCGGACACATTGTTCACCGCAGATATCAGCACAGCATTTTTAAAATAGGCCTCATCTGCAAGTTTATGGAACAGGGCGTAATAACTGTACTTCGATGTGCTGAGACTGAGGTTGATGACGTGCATGTCATTTTCAATCGCCCACCTCAATCCCCGGGCAAATTGAAGCGCTTTGCCGGTGAGGTCTTTTCCTAACACTCTAACGCTGTAGAGCTCTGCCTCAGGTGCGATGGAATGAATGATCCCCGCACATGCAGTGCCATGTCCAAACAAATCGCTGGGTGCATCGTCTGGGATGACTGGCGTACGATCGTCTCCCTTCTCGTCATACTCAACTACGACTCCACCCTTAACCGATCCCTCGAGGTCGGGATGATCGCCTTCGATGCCGCTATCGATGATGGCGACGCGGACGCCGGATCCGGTGCTCCCGCCCCATGCCCAATCTCGACTCAGCTCGCCGATTGGGCCAATAGCACGCAGTTCACGGATCGCATCCGTCTCAAATTGCGAAGACCATGCCGGGCGAAAACGGTCAGCAGTCATGAAGATTTTTACTCATTATCGATAAAACAGCGGAGTATGTGTGGTGCCACTTATATGAAACGCGGCTCGGTATTGGCATAGTCTCTGAAAGCCTTTAAAATCTGAAAGCATGCTCGTCTTTCTGACTCGCCCAATTCGCTTATGCTGTTAAACAACTCGGCTAGATGCAGGAGATCCTCGCCACTTTCATCCAAATCATCTTCTGTCAGGAAGCCTAAGGATGCCTCAACATCCTCTGGTGAGATCTCTCGCTCAAGCATTGCCTTGATCCCCCGGAGCAATGCATCATTGATCTGATCGTATTGTTGAGATTGAGAGATGGCAATCGCGGCCTGATGGGCGAACAGTCCAAGCAGCTCCATATCCTCCATGTTGAAAGAAGGCGAGTCAATTTTATCGAGCACCTCCATCACACCGATCACACGCTCTTCCCGGAACAAAGGCATTGCAAGAATGGATTGGGGAACGTGGCCTGTGCTTTCGGCAAAGTCCTGATTAAAGCGCTCATCCTGACGAACATCGGATATGGCAATGGGCTGCCCGGTCATAGTGACGTAGCCGGCGATGCCTTTGTCAAGAGGGATCCTCCTGCCAACCACGTTTTCTTTGCCGGCGCCATAGGCAACTTTGAACTCCAATTCACCCGCATCCAAATCCACAAGAGCTATTGAGGCCGCGGCAGCGTCAAAAATGCGCGCGGCGGCTTCGACGATGGATTCAAGCAGGTCGAGGTTCGAGCTGGGCAAGATAGCTTTTCCACTAACTTCGATGGCGCGAATTAATTTCCGAAACAATTCTTCCAAGTTATCCTTTTTCTCTGAGTCTTCATTCATCATTATTTATTCTGACCGTTTCACTTGTTGTTTATGCGCTGTTGTTGAACTGGGTTCGAATAATCGCATTGCGCACAGACAAGAGCTTTTTATATCGGAGAACGAGATTCTCCGTCGCTTCGTATTATGAAGCGCCTTCGTATTCTGAAGCGCATCGTCTTATGCAGCGCCTTCGCTCCTCAGAATGACATCGATCCATCACTATCATCTTGACTCAGAACTAGTAATCAAATCCAAAGATAAGCTTCTTAAGGTTTTTATTAAGCAATTAAGGGGCGATCGCTTAATTGACATGGAATCCGTACCCAGGAGCTCTTACACTCCTGGGTACAGTTAGTGATGGATTGAGACCGAATTCAGATCAGGATTCTACCGCCCGGTATGCAACCGCTGCCTCGTCAAAGATGACCCTTGCCGATATAGCGGCGCCAAGATCAGCAGCGTGCGCGACGACCTCTGGTGTATCCCCCACAATCAGCTGGTCAAGAATCGAACGCTCTTCCGGACCAAACTCAGTCCTCAACGCGGTCAACCTGCTGACTACTCTTTCTATTGCTTTATCTTGTGCTGCCATCTACATTCCTCCTATGAGCAAAACGCTTCGGCTAAAGAAAATCCCCCTGAGGGTTGGTTTTCATTCGATCTGCACCTCCTATTAATGAGGATGGTCTTCGATCCCGTTTATCACTAGCTATATTTTTATCAAATCCTGTCGAAGTTGTCTGTCACCAAAGCGACACAACGGAGAGGCTCAATACGTCTTATGGGACTAGGTGTCTCCGACAGCTTCAGCCTGTATCGCAGCTGGTTTGATCAATTCTAACCTGCGACGTCCCGTCTTGATGATTCCTGAACGCCTCCAATGACCAAGTATTTTCGCCACTGTTTGCCTGGTCAGACCCACGCGCCGTCCCAGTTCATCCTGGGATATCCGGATAATTCCTTTCGATCCACCCTCCTTATCTAGCATTAAAAGCACCTTTGCCAGGCGGGTAGGGGCGTTCAGGAAGGCCAGTGCGCTTTCTCGTTCACTGCTAACACGCAATCTTTCAGCTGTGGTTTCCAATATCCGCCGCATGAATTCAGGCTCTGCGGTAAGTTCCCTGAGAAAATCATCGCGTGGGATCGATATGACGAAACTGTCCACGCGCGCCATTGCACCGGTTGAGCGCGATTGATCCGTGAGCAGTGATAATTCGCCAAAGCAATCACCATCTCGCATTTCATTGATAATAAGTTCCCGACCATCCGAAGTGGTTAGGATCAGGGCAATGCAACCAGTTCGGACGACATAAACCGCATCGGCGAATTCGGTTTGACTGAAGAGGAGGTATCCCTTTGGAATCCTCTTGAGGCGACTTGAGTTGGCGATTGATGTTAGCGCGAGCTCACTCATTACAGAAAAAACAGGTACCGATTTCAAGTAGAGCTTGATGGCTTGTGGGCTTTTATCGAATTCAATCATCAGCCTATCCGACACTCATCGACAGGATCGTTACGTCATCCTGTTGGGGTGCATCCTTCAAATGATCTTCAAGCGATCTCCAAACAGATTCACAGATATCCGATGCTGATTTTTGACGGTTTTCCCTCAACACCTGCTGTAATTGATCGATACCATAGAATTCGTCGTTATTATTCACAGCCTCAGTTATTCCATCAGTGTACATGAGGAACAGGCTTTTATGAGGGAGAGAAATGGTTTGTTCATCCAGAGATATATCTGAAAACAAGCCTAAGGGTTGTCCAACCTTCTGATCCAAACTTACAAAGTTATTGTTGGCGTCGAGCAATAGAGGCAGGTTATGTCCTGCGCGTACATATTGGAACTCGCGTGTTTTGTAATCCAATACGCCATATATCATAGTAACGAACATTCCGGTGTCGTTAACTTCGAGCAGCTGACGGTTCACACTGGTTAATGTTTCGTAGGGCGATTTTGTTCTGCGGGATTCGGCTCTCAGGATTGTTACGGCCAGTGCCATGAATAAGGCCGCTGGGACGCCATGATCGGTCACATCGCCAATCGCGATGCCAACGCAGTTCTCATCAAGGGGTATAAAATCGAAAAAGTCGCCTCCTACAGCGCTTACGGGCATAAACTTATGCCCAAACACGAAATCATTATTTTGGGTTTGAATGCGAGGTAAAATGCTGCTCTGAATCTCCCGGGCGACTTCCAGTTCTTTCTCAAGTTTCTCTTTTTCAATGATTTGAGCCTGGGCGGCCTTGAGTTCATTATATGCTTCTGTCAGTTGACGATTCTTTTCCCTCAAGTCGCGAATGGTTAAATTTTCTGCTTCGCTCAATCGAAGGCTAATCACACGCATCATCTCGTAAGCCAGCGAGGGGGACTTCTGAAGAATGGCGTCGAGATCAGAATGAGTCATCTCCAGAACGGTGAGCGGGGTTCGCGCCCGAACGGTAGCGGTGTGGAAGCCTTCAGGACTGAATAAACTCATCTCCCCAATGATTGAGCCGGCGGGACGGGTGGCGAGCAATCGTTCGTCTTCGGTGCCCTGGGCTTTGAGGATGTCAACCTCGCCTTCAACCACAATGAAAAAACGACGACCGGGCTCCCCTTCGCAAAAAACGAAGGTGCCTTCAGCGATCTCTTTTGTTTGCAAGATCGATGAAAGACTTCGAATTTCTTCATCCGGAAATGAAGCAAATAGGGATAAATTTCTAAGAATTTGTTCTTTCATCACCATTTTCTTCGGACTGAATTAAATAATCCAAGAGCGTGTGATCTCCCTCGTTAATCGAGCCAACACAAATAATTTTGTGGATCATTAAGACTGTTCAGGTTCATACTCCGTCCGAAGATCGCGAAGCGTTTCTTGATCCCAACCGGCAAGCCTCGGAAGGTCGGCCATGTGCGTGCGGCTAAGCCGTTCCGTCACTTTAGCCCAGAAGACATAGCGCAAGCGGGGATTGTTCATAATGTCTTGGATGTTGGAAGCAGGCACCTCGAGGAGGGTTGTTTCTTCGTCGGCAATTACATCTGCCGTTCGTTTCTCACCAGTCAGAGCAGCTATTTCACCGAAGAAATCACCTGCGCCCATCAAAGAGAGTGCGCGATACTTGCCCTTCTCATCTATAACCCCTGCCGCGGCACGCCCCTGAAGGATGAAATAAACCTCATCTCCGGTCTCGCCATGTTGGATGATCACCGCCCCTGGTGGAGCGAGGCGAACTTTGGTGTTCTCCAGAAAAGCATCTCGGTCGATCGTTTTCAACCTCGAAAGAATTGGCAAATGCCCAATCAGCCGGTCAAAATCTGCCAGTGTGGCTGCCCGACCGGTCGG
>JAGLGG010000082.1 GCA_023144145.1 Anaerolineales bacterium
GATAGCAAACTTAGCCGATAGCACAACAGCTCCAAGGGCAAATTCGTATCCCAAAGCGACAGCGCCGAGTGCAACGATACCAATTGCCATGCTTGCCAGGGAAACTACGCCCAAGCCAAATACGCCCAGTGTGACGATGCCAAAGGCTGCAGCTCCAATCGAAACGATACCAAAGGCGATATTTCCGATGGCTACTACACCTTTTGCGACCAGCGGCCGACCGGTTTCGGGATTGGTGCCAATATTAATATGAACTAATGGCCATCCGTTAATTTCCTCTTTGGATCGATATTCGAAATCGGTGCGTTGAAGTAAAGTTGTCATGATAATTCCTCCTTTTCAATAGTTGATTTGTTATGAGACTAGGATAAAGGAGTTCGCCGTAAGCCACACGGGCCTAGAGGGGGCTTTTTAACCAATACTTTTGACGGGGTTTTCCCCAGGTTAGCGCTGTATCTTGGTATCCCAGATTGCTCCAAAATACCCAATTTGTACGTCGTCAAAGCATTTGGGACAAAACTGAGCCATAACTATGAGAGTATTCTCCCCTTCGGAAGAGAAGATATGACGCCTTCCAAATACAAATTCCTGGGTCTTCGGTGCTGTCCCCATAGAAACATTTGATGCAAAAGACGCTGGCGACGGTCAGATGATCTGAACGAGTGTGTAATACCCCTGTTTTGCCACCGCTCGGTAATAGGCGCATTTATGGTTGATTTGCCGGTACTAAATCGAAATTAGTCCACCTTAGGTTGTAATCTCTTGCGTGATTTTGGCTATCTGTGAATAATCCATTTACTGATTTCAGCTGGACTGCGGCTCTTGATTCAGTTCGCTATAACGTCGGGATGGATCATTCTCCAGGCGCGCAAAGGAGGGACATCCTTCAGCTCCTGATCCGCCTAACCACTTCCATGAGAAGTTCTGAACTGTCTAGGGTCGACGATGTGAATGTGCTATCATGACTTCTTCGGCCATACGCAATCGCCTCACTTACAGACACAATATTGGTTTCACCCCCATGCTCACTTTTGATGTTGACCAATATCATCTATAACCACGTGACAAATACGCGGGAGATTTTTCGGCTTGATATCAGGATTGTTATGCGCGAGGATAAGTATGTTCGTATGACTCGCAGATGAGCTCGAGGTCGTTATGTTGCTTCCGCATATCACCATTCTTGGTGTGTTATATGGTTAGCTTTTTCAGGATATAGTCGTTTTTCCTTGTGGCTCAATGAAAGAATTGTAACTTTGGTGACTTATGAGGAAACTATAGAATTACTTGTTGGGGAGCATGAAAAATGATGACAAGAAACCAATCAGCCGATGGGGTTATTGCGAGCGCATCAACCAAAGAGAGGGTCCCGCGATGAAACTTGTGTTTGTCAACATCATGCATGATCTGTACCAACTCGATTCGCCGACGTCCATCTCCCAGCCGCCGGTGCCGCTGGCTGTTCTGAACACCGTTACGCCAAAAGCCATTGAGACGGCCCTGGTGGACGAGCAGACGGACGAGGTCCGATTCGACGGTGACGTATTTGCATTCACCCTGGCGACCCAGTATGCAGGAAAGGTGTACCGTTACGCTGACGATTTGCGTGC
>JAGLGG010000083.1 GCA_023144145.1 Anaerolineales bacterium
AGGAGCGAAATTCACAATGTCTGACACCTTTCATAAGGCTGATTTAGTTTTACAAAATGCGAACGTCTGGACGGTAGATCCCAGGCTGCCCCGCGCCGAAGCCGTGGCAATAAATGGGGACAAGATAGTCGCCGTTGGCAAGAATAGTGAGATGGCCCCATTGTTGGTGAATGGGACCAAAACTTACGATCTGGGAGGAAGGCTGGTCTTTCCTGGTTTTAACGATTCTCACACCCATTTCATGGTCGCCACCGCCAGGATGGCGACATCAATGAACTTGCTCGGTGTCGAGGAATTGTCAGAGATTCAAGGCATCTTGCGGGAGCATTCGGAAAAGTTTGCCGACATCGATTGGTTGATGGGATTTCGCTGGGGACCACCACATCATCAGGATACCTGGCCTACAAGACATGATTTGGATAAGGTCGAACCAACGCGTCCCGTGGCCATTTTCGATATGGATGGCCATACCGCCTGGGTAAATTCCCCAGCGTTAAAGGCGCTTGGATACGACCAGAATACGACCGAACCCGAAGGTGGGACCATCGTACGAGAGGAAAGTGGTTTTCCCAGCGGAATTCTTTTCGAAAAGGCCTTTGAACCGCTAGAACGTAAGGCACTGCTCGATTTCAAAGGATTCTCTGTCCCGATTATTGAGGAGATTGCAAATTTACATCGAATTGGCCTGACCTCCATCAGCGATAACGCTAATTTGCCAACTTACATAGATTTTTGTGAGCGCATGCTAGGGGACGGCAACCTGAAAATCCGTGTCAACCATTGGCCTGATCTCGATGAAGGTGTGGAAAAGGCGATCCAGATCCGCGAGCGTTTTCTTGGGAATGACAAATTCTCCGTCGTTGGCGTAAAGCTCTTTATGGATGGCGTGCTCAGCAATCGCACCGCCTGGCTTCTTGAAGAATACTCTGACAGCCAGGATGAAACTGGATATCCGGTGAATGATATGGATGAACTCACAGAATGGGTGCTAGAAGCCGATCGTGAAGGATTCCAAGTTATTACCCACGCCATCGGTGATCGAGGCGTCAGGGAAATGCTCGACGTTTACGAACGTGCTGCACGGGAAAATGGAAGGCGTGACAGTCGGCATCGGATCGAGCATGGGGAAATGATCCACCCTGACGATCAAGTCCGCTTTGCCCAACTCGGAGCAATCCCGTCGATGACGCCCATGCACTGTGCAACTTCCGAACCAAAAATGTACCTCCCCATCCGGATTGGACCGGAACGAGAAATCTATGCCTACGCCTGGAGAGATTTGATTGATGCTGGGGCTCGGCTGTGTTTCGGGACTGACCATCCAACGTTGAGCATTGAAAAGCCTGAACCTCTGAAACAACTCTTTCACGCTGTTACTAGAATTCCACCGGATAATCCTGGCCTTCAGCCTTGGCGTCCCGAACAGGCGGTGACGATCGAAGAAGCGATTCGCTGCTACACACTAGAGCCAGCTTATGCTGAATTCAAAGACGATCAGAAAGGGTCGATCACACCTGGGAAATTTGCCGATTTATGTGTTCTCGACCAGAACATCTTTGAGATTGATCCGCACCAAATCCTTGAGACTCAGGTGGTCATGACGATCTTCGATGGCGAAATTGTCCACCTGGCCTTATGAACCATCCCGGAGGGTTGAAATGGCATTAGATATAGAAAAAGTCCTTAAAAATGCAGAAACAATTGATGTAGATGAAAGTTGGTTCCTCGTAAAGCGATTGCCGAATGACGTACTCAGTATTCAAGAGCCGCACCATTGGCAAAAGGTCATCTCCTTCCTGATTCTCGGGAATGAGCGCGCAGCCTTGTTTGATACGGGGATGGGGATCAGAGACATCTCTAAAGTTGTGGCGAAACTGACCAACCTTGATGTGATGGTTGTCAACAGTCATACTCACTTCGATCATGTTGGTGATAACCACCGCTATGATGAGATCCATGTCTATGATCATCCAAACGCATTGAAATGGCTAACTGGAGGTCAAACGAGTGAGATGCTATGGTTTGACTCACGACCGGAGGCCTTTCCAGAAGGGTATCCAGAAGGATTCGATCCGGATGAGTATGTGATCCATCCTGTGCGTTCGGAAA
>JAGLGG010000084.1 GCA_023144145.1 Anaerolineales bacterium
GAACAGATCCTTATTCACTGGGGACACCTTTTATCCGGATCACCTTTTCGCTTTCATCGATGATGATCGCGGTGGGTCAAATCTACAAATCTATGAAGAGACAATGGCTGAAATTGCAAAGTTTTCAGCGGAATTGGACTACCTATATTGCTCCCACACAAAACCACTTGTTGATCCATCTGTTCTGAATGACGCTGCGAAGGCCTTCACGGAAGTGATCCGTGGGGAGACCGGGTTCGAGATCCAGGAACTTTATGGGCAAAAGCTGCGGGTACATGAATTTGAAGGGTTTGCCATTTTGACAAAGGATGACTGATCTGTTCAAGGTCATTATCGTCTGCGAGCAATTAGAGATTTAGAATATCAAATTCACCGAGAGGAAACTATGGCAAGCGAAGAGAATATAAAAAAAGGAGCATGGTAGATTGGGTGGATGAAAACCATAAATGATTGTCAGATTTTCATCTTGAGATTTTGAATTATGCTGAGAGCGCCTGGCGAGAATATCGTTCAGCAAAGGCATATGCGGCGATCACAGCTTCATGCGGAACCAACCCAAACGAACACCCGAACCTGCCCTTTGATTATTTTATGGAACAAGGAGTAACGTAGATGGCTAAAACGCAAGATCTCATCATCACAAATGCTCGAGTTCTTACGATGGATCCACAGAATCCCACGACGGAGGCAGTGGTCACGAAAGGCAATAAAATTGCATATGTTGGGAATAATTCGGGAGCCGAAGGGTTTGGGGTTGAAAATACACGTGTCATAGATGCCAAAGGGCGAACCCTGATGCCCGGTATCATCGACAGTCATTTTCACATCCTCAGTGGATCGCTCTCACTCGGAAGCGCACCTCTTATCGACGTCCTCACGTTTGACGATTTAAAAGAATCTCTTCAGTCCTATGCCCGTGATCATCCAGAATATTCATGGGTGACTGGGACGCGTATCGGATATAACATCCTGCCCGAGGGGCAGCGTCTCAACAGGCACCACCTTGATGAAATTATCCCGGACCAGCCCGTAATTCTGATCTCTTATGATTTTCATACTGGCTGGGCGAACACGCTTGCATTGGAGATGGCTGGGTTACTGCAAGGGGCCGATCTGGGGTTAAGTGGTGAGATCGTGATGGGGGAGGATGGTCTCGCCAATGGAGAGTTACGGGAAGGACATGCCTACGAGCCAGTTCTGTCGTTATCGGAGATATATGGTGTGTTAAAAGGATATGCGGGTACGTCGAAAGAGTCTTTGAATCTGGCCCAGGTTTTCCCTCATGTTGGCAAGTTGCTCCGAGAGGGAATGAAGCAGGCTTCCCGTTTGGGGATCACAAGCATACACAACATGATGGGCGATCCAGTCCAGCTGGCAGTGCTTACGGCATTGGAGTCTGGAGGTGAACTACCCCTCAGGATTTATTTCCCCTACACCATACATCCTGATGCGCCGCCAGAAGCAGTATCTGAGGCGATTGCGATGCGTGAGGGGCACCGGGGAAACCTGGTGCGCTGTGGAAGCGCGAAATTCTTCATTGACGGTGTGATCGAATCCTGGACAGCGTTGATGTTGGAAGATTACGCCAATAAGCCTGGATTTCGAGGGGAGTCGCTCTGGGATTTTGAGGATTTCACGAG
>JAGLGG010000085.1 GCA_023144145.1 Anaerolineales bacterium
GCGTATGCCGAGGAGTACCTTTTTGAGCCTCTAGGAATTTCAAGTGTGGAATGGCCCTCCAACCCTCAAGGAATCTCAATCGGCTGGGGGGAACTTCGCATGCTGCCACATGATATGGCCAAAATTGGGTATCTTTACTTGAATGAGGGTTTATGGGATGGAGAACAAATCGTCCCAGCAGAGTGGGTTAGCGCTTCGTGGGAGGAACATATCAGCGCAACTTTGCAACCCGCGTATGGGTACCAATGGTGGATCGATCCGCCGTCTATCTATATGGCACTCGGATACGCAGGGCAATTCATATTTGTTATGCCGGAGCACGATCTCGTTGTTGTGTTCACCAGTGAGTTGCCGGATCAAGATTTTTATGCGCCCCAAATATTGTTGAAGGATTACATCATTCCTGCAGTTCAATCGTCAGTAGCCCTGGACCCTAACCAAGAGGCATTAGTCAACCTCCAATCGCGCGTAGACGAACTGGCGACACCCTGATCTCGGATTTTTAATTTGGTCCATCGGAGAGAATGAATCTGTGAAAGAACAGCTTGAAAAACTTATTGATTTCCATCGTGCAACGCAAGTCCACATTGAAGATCGCCCCACTGCCGATCTCCCTCTTGAAATAACCGAGTTGCGGCTCAGCCTTCTTTCAGAAGAGTTGGAGGAGTATCGACAAGCGGTAAATTCCAAAGACCTCATCGAAGTAGCTGATGCGTTAACCGATCTTCTATATGTGCTGCTTGGGACCATGGTTTCACACGGTCTGCAGGAGTATGGCGCTGAATTATTTGATGAAGTTCATAAAAGCAACATGAGCAAATTTGATGCAAACAGCGGACCGATCCATCGCCAAGATGGCAAGGTGTTGAAGCCTGCCAGCTTCATCAAACCGAACATCGAAGGTATTTTAAATCAGCAGAAGTGAGATCAGCCAAAACATGGTGAAGAGCGGCGATGGGTAGGTAAATGGCATATGTTGCTTTCCAACCCAGAGTTACAATTATTTATCCATTGGTAGAATTCAAGATGGTTTCGACTAAACTGCATAGCATGGGGATAAAATGCGACCTCTACGCGTGATGACGCTCAACATTTGGAATGACGATGGTCCTTGGGAAGATCGATCCCATCTGATTCGAAAGCAAATTAAAAATTTAGACCCAGACCTGATCGGCCTTCAAGAGGTTCTATGTGGGGCGAGCGTTGATCTGCTCGAGGAGCTTTTGGCTGGAACATCGTATCACCGTGATTTTGTAAAAGCTACAACGGATTGGCCTCGCCAAGGTGTGATATTGGGAAATGCCATTGCTTCAAAATGGCCCATTTCAGAACGGCTGGAGTTGGGGCTGCCAACAAGGGAAGGTCATAATGGGCGAGCCGCCTTGATCTGTAAGATAGCGGCACCATTTGGAGAGATCACCTTTGCGAGTACACACTTGAGCTGGCGCCTCGATCAAGGCAATGTTCGAGAACGACAGGTGGCTGTGATAGCGGAACGGTTGGATTATGAACTATTAGGAGGAAAGTTTCCTCCCATATTGGTGGGTGATTTCAACACCTCATCTAATTCGACCGAAATTCGGTTCCTAACGGGAATGCACTCGTTCGGTGGGCGAAGTTTTTTCTTGAGGGACGCATGGGCCCATGCCGGTGATGGAACCAAGGGGTTTACTTGGACGACAGAAAACCCATATATCCCCATCTGGCTCGAGCCGGAACGCCGGATAGATTACATCTTTGTGGGTCTTCCAACTATGGAAGGTTTGGGCGATATTTTGTCCTGCAAGATAGTGTGTGATGAAGCGGAAAATGGTGTTTGGCCCTCTGATCATTATGGCCTCTTCGCAGAGTTGCGGGTTGAGCCCTATTCTTGAGCGGCGATCTATAAACCTGGCTGGAACTAAATGATTTAACGCTTGTTAAGAAGGGTATGGGAGTGCAGAATACGCATGAAACTTCAAATATAGCCGATCCGCCCTCGCATCCGAGGATGTTCCTGCTCAAGGTCTTCAATTTTACATTCTTCGCTGGCCTCGCCGGGCTTGCGCCCTTCCTGGTTCTTTATTTTGAGCAGTTTGGGCTATCGGGTAGCCAGATCGGTGTCCTGACCGCCATCCCTCCCTTCATAACCCTTTTTGCATCATCAGTGTGGGGTGCAATTGGCGATGCGACCAGGCAGCATGGACGAATCATGTGGGTCGCAGTGGCTGGGGCCGGGATTTTCGGATTCCTCATTTCACAGGCTACGTCATTTTCAAGTTTGATCCCCATCGTGATTCTATATGCGATATTTATTGCCCCGATCATGCCCCTGCTCGACAACTCGATCCTTGGGATGCTGGGGAAAGAAGCGACCCAATATGGAAAATTCAGGCTTTGGGGAGCAGTGGGTTGGGGAGCTGCGGCTCCGCTTATCGGCCTGGTAGTTGAGCGATCGGGTTTGGATTGGACATTCCCCATTTTCTTGGGGGGCATGCTCATCACCCTCTTCGTCGCTTTCTTCATGCCCGTGTCCCAAAAAGGGATCGGCAAAGAGTTTAAAAGTGGCCTCAACATTTTATTGCGGGATAAGGAGCTTCTGCTCTTCCTGGGGACAATGTTCGTAATCGGAATGGGGTTGGGAATTGTCGATATCTATCTCTTTATACGCTTAGATGATATTGGGACATCCAAGGTGCTTATGGGTTTCACACTCACTATGGGAACCGCCAGTGAGATCGTCATTTTCTTCTTCACCGACCGATTATTAAAACACTTGGGCACGAGTAGGTTATTGAAGATTGGTGTTGGTGCTTTGTTACTTCAATTGATCGGTTACTCTTTCCTCACGGTGCCTTGGGTTGCACCGCTCATACAGATTCTGCATGGACCTTCCTTTGCTGGCATGTGGACAGCAGGGGTTACGATTGCCAACAAGCGATCTCCGGAAGGGATGGGGGCAACATCACAAGGTTTGTTCACGAGTGCGCTATTTGGATTAGGTGCCAGTGTGGGTCTTCTATTTGGGGGATACCTATTTGATGTCATTGGAACTGCATTGACCTTTCGCTTGGCTGGACTGTGGGTTTTTATGATTCTTATCTTTCTCATTTTAGCTGGCCGTACAAGATGGGGAAGCATTTTCAGTGTTGTTCTGTCGGAGGAATGATTGAGCGGTTGAACATCAATCGAACCCTAATCCCAGAACCTAGAAGGCAGAGATGAGCTTCTGAAAAACAGGCGGTTTAATCGGGCAAATTTCCGCCACCAGTTGTTCAGTACTCATATCCATCATGGACGCAATGTGGCCTACACAATTGATCCAACCCAGAAGGAGTCCAAATGATCCCAGATAATTTAAGAAGGTGGTTTGTGCTTCACTTTTTGGTCGACGTGATCATTGCAATTCCGCTGCTGCTTTTCCCAGAGGCAGTATTGACCCAGCTGGGTTGGAAATCTGTGGACCCATTTGCCTCACGCCTTGTTGGCGCGGCGCTTATGGGCATTGGCGTAGAATCTTTTCTGGGTCGAAACGCTGGGGTTGATGTTTATCGTGGTATGTTGAACCTTAAAATCATTTGGTCGTTGAGTGCAATCTTCGGAATCGGAATCACTATGCTTTCTGGCGGACCGGATATGGGATGGGTCTTTCTAGGGATTTTCCTGATATTTGCTCTCGTTTGGATTTACTATCGATTTCGAGTGCTCGCTAAGGAAATTCCGTAAAGATACGCTGTGGCTTGACGGTGAATCTCCCGAATAATTTAGAATCCTTTGTGATGTTTGTGATTTAGCTCGAATCGCAGAAGGATGGCACGGTGTTATTAAGTTTGGTATCCTTTCCAGCATATCCAGTGGAGGATTATTTTGGTCGACTTGAAACTTCTGCTTCGCATTTCAAGCAGGACATTTTCCCTCGGTATCGAGCGGCTGCCTAAACAGATGGCGAACGCAATCACGATCGCCTATCTGTTGTTGCGGGTCTCGGATTATCTTGAGGATGATCGCCAAATTGCACCCGCAAAAAAGGTTGAGCTTCTCAATCTCTGGGGGAAAGTCTTAATTGGTGAAGAGTCAGCAATTGCCTTCAGGCAAAAATTGGAATTTCCAACGGAGCTGTCCCCAGACGCTCATGTTGCACTTGAGGTTGTCAACCTTATTGAAGCCTTGAACCAACTACCCGAAATTTCAAGGACCATGATTATCCAGCATGTGCACGCCTCCACAATGGGGATGGCGTATTGGGTGGCAAGAGGGCCGCAGATCGAAGATGAGCATGACATGGATAACTACATGCACGAAGTTGCAGGAAGAGTTGGGTATCTGGTCACCAATCTTTTTGCGATATATTCAAGATCTGTCAAATCTAGAATCGATCAACTGCTGCCTTTGGCACGAGAATGTGGTCTGGCACTGCAGACTGTGAATGTTATTCGCGGCCTTAAAAAGGATTACGAACGCGGATGGATTTACGTTCCAGAAAGCTATTGTTCAGTTGTTGAAATTTCGCGCGACGATCTATTTGATCCGCGCTATGAAAAACAGGCTCTTCAGGTTGTTGATATGTTAGTTACCAAAGCTGATGGTCATTTAAAATCGGCGCGAGAGTATTTCAGAGTCTTACCTCCCTGGAAGCATGCCATACGGCTCTCATGTTTATATCCATTATTGTTTGCAATCAGAACGCTGGCCATCAGCCGGAAGAACCATCAGGTTTTGCTGGGGGAAGCCAAGATGTCGCGCGAGGAAGTTAAGAAGATCGTGCGAGATTCAACCATCTGGGGGTGGTCAAACGCCTGGGTGGATTCCTACATCACTCGCTTGGAAGCGGCTGATTTCTAATACCCCTATGAAGTATTGTCCATTATGCGCAACTGATTTGAAGATTATTGATGTCGATGGGACGCAGCGGTTGAGCTGTCCTTCGAATGATTGTGATTATGTGTATTGGGACAATCCCACGCCCGTTGTCGCAGGGATCGTGGAGCTTGATGATTCTGTCATTCTGGTGCGCAATGTAGGGTGGCCTGAGAAGATGTTTGGTCTTATTGCAGGATTTCTGGAGAAAGGTGAAACGCCTGAGGAGGGTATTCTTAGGGAGGTAAGAGAGGAACTTGGATTAGAAGGGCAGATCCAGGACTTTGTTGGGTACTATCCCTTCTATGAATTGAATCAATTGCTGCTTGTTTTTCATGTCAGAGCCGCAGGCGAAATCGTGCTGGGGAAAGAACTTGAAGCACATAAGCTGATACAAGCCAACGCGCTAAAACCGTGGCCCTTCGGAACCGGTTTGGCGTTGAAGGATTGGTTGGAAGCGAGGAAGGAGTAGGCCCATGGTTAAAAGTGCTGATTTAACTTCCCTCAGGACTTCATTAAATCCCCTCAAAGAGGCATTCAATGCTGGAAGCGACCGAAAACGCTTCAT
>JAGLGG010000086.1 GCA_023144145.1 Anaerolineales bacterium
TCAAGGATTGAGCAGACCGTTGCTGTTGTCACGGTTTTTGCTGGAAGTTGATGTATGGGGTAGAAGCATAGCAAAAACCCATGCCCCTCCGGCCTACGGCCGGACGCATCGGCAGCTCATCCGGGGCGTTATGCATACCATCCATAGTAGATAATATCCTAAACATAATCCGTTCCCTAAAAAAAGTACTTGCCATGTTCCCAAAATGGGAATATATTGTTGACAGGGTTTTGGGAACATGATATATTCTGCTCCAAATGAGGATTATCTCTCGAAAGGTTATTATTGATTTCTACAAGCGTTATCCTGATTCGAAGAGCAGCTTGGAATCATGGTTCCACGAGGTTAAACAGGCAAGGTGGAAAACACCGGCAGATATTAAGACACATTATTCCAGTGCAAGTATTGTGAAGAACAGCAGAGTCATATTCAATATCTGTGGTAATAAGTACCGGCTCTTGGTTAAGGTAGAATATTCACTGGGGGTGATCTTCATTCGATTTGTCGGAACTCACAACGATTACGATAAAATTGATGTTGAGGTGTACTGATGAAAGCAGAGATTAAACCAATCAGAAATGAAAAGGACTACGCATTCGCACTCAAATACTTGGATAGCGTTCTCGATGCTAAAGAAGCAACACCCGAAGCGGATGTCAGAGATGTCGTAACTATCTTGATCGAAAAATACGAAGAAGAACACTATCCTATAGACATGCCTGATCCTGTAGAAGCGATCAAGTTCAGGATGGAACAGGCAGGACTAACGCAGAAGGATCTCATTCCATATGTCGGCAGTCGTTCCAAGGTTTCCGAGGTACTATCGGGCAAGAGGAAACTAACACTTAAGATGATCCGTGCCCTCAATCGGCATTTTGGTGTTCCGGCGGATGTTCTACTGAGGGAGAAACCAATCTCCCTTGTGGATGAGTTTCGGGATTTCGAATTCGAAAAGTTTCCAATCGTCGAAATGAAAAGGAACGGTGCTTTCCGAGGTCGAAAAATTACAGATGTCAAGGACAAGTCGGAAGAGTGTATTAGATTCCTGATTGAAAAAATCGGAGGGCTAAAAGCTGTTCCCGATGGATTTTTTCGAAAGACATCTTCTGCTCGTTTGAACGCCAAAATCGATCCATACGCACTTCAGGGATGGAGCCTTCATGTTCTTGCAAAAGCAAGTGACGAAGAACAGGTTGCACCGTATATCAAAGAAAACGTGAACGAATCGTTTCTTCGGTCGTTGGTGGGCTTAAGTGTTCTGAATGAAGGCCCTCGACTCGCCAAAGAATTCCTGAGTAAAAACGGTATCATACTCGAGGTAGTGCCTCACCTAAAGAACACATATATAGATGGTGCAGCATTCATAACCATGGATGGACAGGCAATTATCGGTCTCACACTTCGATACGACAGGATCGACAACTTCTGGTTCACACTAATACACGAGATAGCTCATATAGTGAGCCACTTGGATACAGGCAGCTTTATAGTTGATGACATGAGTCTCCGCGGATCCCAGACTGACAATGACATAGAGCGCGAAGCTGACAATTTCGCACAAAAAGCTCTTCTTCCTTATCATTTTAATCTTGACCAGAAGGATTTCGTTTCAAAGGAAGAGGTTTTAGTCTATGCTGCCGCAAACGCCGTTCATCCTGCGATTGTAGCGGGTAGAATACAGTATACCAAGAACAACTACCGTTTGTTTTCTAACATGATCGGACGCGGTGATGTGCGGCAATGGTTCGATATTGTATAAAAGAAGCCCCAGATAGTGCTCCGGGGCTTATGAAGGTCAAATCCGGGACACCAAAATTGAACTCATATGTCTGCACATCCTGTCGCTTGAGTAGACCACGAGA
>JAGLGG010000087.1 GCA_023144145.1 Anaerolineales bacterium
ACCTCCAACCGAAGCCTTGCCGACTCACCTTCATGAAGGATTAAGCGCAACTGCTTTATATGAAGCATCACTAGAAGGACGTCTTCTCGCACACTCTTAATATCAGAAAATTCGTGCGAAATATCCGTAATTCGAATGGATGTAACCGCCGATCCCTCCAAAGAGGCTAAAAGTACCCTCCTTAAGGCGTTGCCTATCGTGATCCCATAACCTCTTTCAAGTGGGCTTATGAAAAATTTGCCGTAATTCCGAGCGATTGCATCTCGCTCAATTTTTGGCATGACCATGTTCGTCGTGACGGTCATTTACCCCTCCACAAAGCACGCTGATCGACCGTGCTCTCACTAAAATAAAACTAGCGCGAATAAAATTCGATTATCAATTGCTCATTCAAACTAGCATCGACATCCCGGCGTTCGGGATTCTGAATGACGCTTCCTGCCAAATTTGGTAAATCTCTGTTCAGCCATTGGGGTACATTGCGTGTCTCTGCAGCCGCTTCCAAATCAGAAAAGTAGCTGCGTGTTCGCGACCCCTCACGGACCTCGATCTGATCCCCTGGACGAACTAACATCGACGGGATGTCCGTTCGTCTATTGTTCACGTTGAAGTGTCCGTGTGTGACCAATTGGCGTGCCTGAGCTCGGCTTTCTGCATAACCCAGTCTGTAGACCACATTATCCAGTCTTCGCTCAAGCATTTGCAATAGTATTTCGCTTGTAAGACCTCGACGCTTTAACGCCGTTCGATAGTATCGACGGAACTGTTTTTCAGATACGCCATAAATCCTGCGTGTCTTCTGCTTCTCACGCAATTGGCGTTGGTAATCTGATGCTCGTCTGCGTCGATATTGAGAATCTCTACCATGCTCACCCGGCGGAAATCCGCGTCGTTCATAAGCGCACTTCGGCGTGAAGCATCGCTGACCCTTCAGAAAGAGCTTTTCGCCCTCACGTCGGCAAAGTTTACACACCGAACCATGTTTTTTGCTCATCTAAACTCCAGTCTCCAACGCAACGTTCTTTGTTGCGCCTAATCTCTAAACCCGGCGCTTCTTAGGCGGTCGACAGCCATTATGCGGCACCGGGGTAACATCGCTTATCGATCGAACCCTAATATCAGAGCCTTGTATTGCTCGAATCGCAGCCTCTCTTCCAGGCCCCGGTCCTTTAACAAATATATCAGCCTCTTGTAAACCAATCTCTTTTCCACTTTCTATAATTTGTTCCGCCGCCAAGCGGGCTGCATAAGGCGTACTTTTTCTCGAACCTTTAAAGCCCGATGCTCCTGAACTTGCCCAAACTACAGCGTTCCCCTGCAGATCGGTTATGGTAATAATCGTATTATTGAAGGTCGCATGGATATGAATCCGACCATGTGAAATGGTTCTCTTTGCTTTCTTAGATGAGGTCCTTCGAGATCGCTGTGCTCTTCGTGCCATTTTCTTTCCTATCTCCTGTGTTTAAATTCCCAATCAACAGAATTCACTCCAAATCACAGTTATCCAAAGACCCAATGAAGGTCGGATACCTTATCTGGGTGAACAATACACTATTTCTTCTTCATCCCTCTACGTCGGCCTCGTCCGGCCACCGTCTTCTTGGGGCCTTTTCGCGTCCGAGCGTTCGTGCGTGTTCGTTGGCCTCGAACCGGAAGTGAGCGTCGATGTCGTAAACCTCGGTAGCATCCGATATCTATCATTCTCTTGATGTTCATTTGTACTTCGCGACGCAAATCACCTTCAACGGTTAAGTTTTGTGATATGTAATCACGCAATGCGGTAACTTCATCCTCAGTGAGGTCATTTACCTTGGTATTTGGGTCGATGCGTGCAGAACTCAACGCATCACGCGCGGTAGATTTCCCGATCCCCAGAATATATGTCAATCCAATTTCAATGCGCTTGTTCCGCGGCAGATCTACACCTTCAATACGTGCCATAGTTCTATCCTTGTCTTTGTTTGTGGCGAGGATTCTCACAAATTATGTAAACTTTTCCCCGTCTACGAACAACTTTACATTTCGGACACCGACGTCTGACTGATGAACCGACCTTCATGGCAGTCTTCTCCTTTATTCCTGTGCAGCCTGAGCGCGACCCACAAAATAGCCATTATATCGGAACGCTTCAGGCCCGTCCAGATCAGGATCAAGGGTTGTAAGGATTTCTGGTCCGTTCCGCGTAACTGCAACAGTATGTTCAAAATGTGCAGTAAGGCCGCTATCCTTCGATGAAACGGTCCATTGATCCTTCTGAACCCTGGTTTCCTTCACACCCGTAAGGACCATTGGCTCTAATGCAATTGTCATCCCCGGTTTTAAGTCAACACCCTTCCCAGCTGTCCCGTAATTGGGAACCTGAGGGTCTTCATGCATTTTTCTTCCCACACCATGTCCAGTGTACTCACGAACTACATTAAACCCTTTTCCCTCAACAAATGACTGAATGGCGGAAGAAATATCCCCAGTTCTATTCCCAATCTGCATTTGATCAATTCCAATGAACAATGCATTCATGGTTGTATCGATGAGTTCTTGGGCTTCAGGTGAGATTCGGCCTATGCCTATTGTGAGCGCAGAGTCAGCTACAAATCCTTCGAGGATTGATCCACAGTCTATGCTAACGATGTCACCATCCTGCAGCTTTCGGTCACCAGGAATGCCATGTACCAATTCTTCATTAATTGAAATTGTCGTCACAGCTGGGAACGGGTATGCACCTGGATATCCTAAAAACGCAGGTTTTACGGCGTGGTTCTCAAGCACTTTGGCCGCAGCCGCGTCAATTTTGGCCGTAGTTGCACCGATTTCGGCAACATTTATCGCGGCAAGAAGCGCGAGCGCGTTTATCCTTCCAGCCCGACGCATGATCGCGAGTTCTCGCTCACTCTTCAGATTTATGCCGCGTTGCCAAGACATCACTTGATACCCTTTGTCAACATCTACCCAACACTCCCGATCAGCATCCACTTCAATGGTCGATTTATCGGACCAAGACCGCCGAGTCGTACCCTCTCAATTTTAATTCAGCTTCAATGTTTCGATATGTGTCCCGAATAACACCTACGACGATGAGCAACCCGGCAGATGAAATCAACAACAACCCGGATTGCGCCCCAGCCACTGGATATATCAACCCAACCAGGAAGGGTGTAACGGCTACGAGTCCCAAGAACAAAGCCCCGGGGAGCGTGATCCTTCGAAGTACCCTAGTAAGATATCGTTGCGTAGGTGCACCTTTCGTAACCCCGGGTATTTGTGCACCTGATCGTTTCAGGTTTTCTCCATAGTTCTGTTGGGCGAAGAGAATATCGGTGTAAAAGAAAGTAAACCCAACAACAAAAAGGAAATACAGGATCCAATACAGGTCACCGACGCCGCCGAAATTGGTTTGCATCCAAATCGCCACACGCTGTACGGTCTCGTTCGAGTTGGTCACAAAGAACTGGGCCGCAATAGCCGGGAAAGTCAGAAGCGATTGCCCAAAGATGATTGGGATCATTCCAGCCATGTTCACCATCAACGGCAAGGTCCCTTTCACTGGCATCGACATTCGATTCCCAACTCGACGACCTGGATACATCACCGGAACGTGCCGCCGTCCCTCTTGCACATAAACAATCACGAAGATCGTAAAAACCATGATGATGGTCATAAATATCATTAATGGAATGCGGGTCGCCTCATCACTAAGCAGGCGTGCCAAGTTTTGAGGAAGTCTAGAAACAATACCGGCGAAGATGATCAACGAGAGACCTTGATTGCGGATTCCGTGTTCAGAGATCAATTCACCTAACCAAATTGCAAACATCGTCCCACCCGTCATAGTTAAGATCATCGTGAGGGTAGGTAAATTGAAGCCCAAAGGTGTGTTAATAATGTCTCCCGATTGGGCAAATTGCTGGAATAATCGGATCTGACCAACAGCGTTAAGAGCTGCCATTGGAACTGCCAACAGGTAGGTCCACTTCTCCATCCATTTCTTGCCCTCGCGCGGATCATCCTCCATCCGCTGCTGCAATGAAGGGATGATCGGAACTAAGAGCTGGAGAATAATTTGCGCGGTGATGTACGGGTAGACGCCCATGGCAAGAACTGAAAAGTTCGACGCAGTACCACCCGAGAGAAGATCCAACAAACCAAAAATCGTTTGGCCGGCACCACCACCCTCGAATATCTGGGCAATGGCAGCTCGATCTACACCAGGTACCGGTACATGTGCTGCGAGCCGGTAGATCACCAACAGACCGATTGAAATTAGCAACCGGTTTCGAATCTCTGTGGATAAGAACAGGAAGCGCCACGCTGAACGTCTCATATCAACTTCCTTTCCTGATTGCTCACTAACATACTCACCTTCATCTTTATCATCTTCACAGCCCTAATTACAGAACATCCTCTCGCTTTTACCCTGCTAAAGCTCAATCAGCTCTACGGAACCACCTGCCGCCTCAACCGCCGCGCGAGCGCCTCGAGTCACTCTGTGAAGACGAATTTTCAACGGAGTTTTCAATTCCCCACTTCCCAAGAGAACAATCGGTTTGCGTGCATCTCGAAGGATGCCTGCTTCAACCAACGTTGATGGAGAAATCTCGGCATCTGCAGGGAAATCTCCCAGTCGCTCAAGGGTAATTTCAGACCACGCAATCCTATTAATATTAGTGAAACCTCGTTTGAAAGGCAGCTTTCGGTAAAGGGGTAAGTTACCACCCTGACGATAAAGTCCCCCGCTGTAACCCGATCGCGATTTCTGTCCTTTCATTCCACGACCGGCTGTTTTCCCTTGTCCGGCTGAAATCCCACGACCCACACGCTTACGAGATTTCTTTGAGCCTTTTCTTGGTTTCAAATCGTGAAGCTTCATATCGTTTCTACTCCTCTACCACTACCAAATGGCTCACTTTTGCCAGCATTCCACGAATCACAGGCGTGTCTTCTTGTTCGACCGTCTGCCGGAGACGATTTAAACCAAGAGCCTTTACAGTTCGTTTCTGCCGTATTGAATACCCAATAGGGCTCTTGACGAGTGTGATTTTCAACTTCTTCACCTTTGTAGATCGTTTAGCCATCTTTCTTTCGCTCCCAGAACGGGATCAATTGGGAGGGATCTTTTCCTCTATTGCGGGCCTCTTCCGACACTTGCTTCATCTGGAGCAAGCCATTAAGCGTCGCCCTGGCAACGTTTAATACATTGTGGCTGCCCAGAGATTTGGTGAGAATATCCCGAACTCCAGCAGCTTCCAAGACCGCGCGTACGGGGCCACCAGCTTTTACGCCTGTACCGAGTGAAGCGGGTCTGAGCAATACCTTGGCGCCGCCATGTTTGGAAATTAATTCATGTGGAACTGTGGTTCCAACCAGCGGAATTGGCTGCATATTCTTTCGGGCGCGCTCATTTGCCTTTCGAATTGCATCTGGAACGCCACGTGCTTTCCCAACGCCAAGTCCAACTTTCCCGGCATTATCGCCAACAACCACTGTGACTCGGAATGAAAAACGCCTGCCTCCCTTAACCACTTTGGCAACGCGGGAGATATCAATCACGCGTTCATCAAGCTCATCCCGTTCATCATCGCGTTTTACAAAACCTCTTCTCACTTAATCGCTCCCTCTGGCCTAAAACTCAAGGCCTTCTTCTCGAGCCGCATCTGATAGTGCTTTGACCCTGCCGTGATATTTATATCCACCACGATCGAAAATTACTTGCTTTATGCCTTTCTTCTTTGCTCGCTTCGCAACTTCTGTGCCGACAATTTTGGCCTGCTCAGTCTTTGAAAGTTTCTTGGCACTCGGCTTCACTTTGGAGTCCAATGTAGAAGCCGAAACAAGCGTTTGCCCAGAACTATCGTCAATGACCTGAGCATAAATTTGATTCAGGCTCCGAAAGACATTTAACCTAGGACGTTCACTTGTCCCAACAATCTTCTTCCGCACCCGAAGGTGTCTTCGTTTACGCATTGCAGATCTCGTTTTCTTCGCCATTTCTACGCTACCTTGCCTGCCTTCCCGGCCTTACGTCGAACGTACTCGCCTTGATAGCGGATACCTTTCCCTTTGTATGGCTCTGGAGGGCGGATTTTCCGAATATCGGCCGCAATATGCCCAACAACCTGTTTGTCAATCCCCTGGACTCGAATAATGCGAGTACGTGTGTCGACGTCGAAATTGATTCCATCGGGTGGTTCAACCCGCACGTCATGCGAAAATCCAACATGAAGCACTAAGGTTTTCCCATCCAATTCGGGTCGGTAACCCACGCCCTCAATTTGAAGGACCTTCTCAAAGCCTTCACTCACACCGACGACCATGTTATTCACCAATGAGCGTGTCAACCCATGAAACGCCTTCATTTGAGCTTCGTCCGATGGTCTCACGACCGTAATCACATTCCCATCCTGCTTGATGTCCATTTCAGGTCTAAGGGTTCTTTCCAGCTTTCCCTTAGGACCTTCAACTTGCACAAAGTTATCCTTGATGGATACCTTGACCCCATCGGGCACTGTGATGGGCATTTGCCCTACTCTAGACACAGTTTCACCCTCCATACAGATCCGTTCAAAGCGCGAATATCGTACTGATTCATCACCATATCTTGCACAATACCTCGCCTCCAACCTTTAACTGCCTTGCACGATTCCCCGTCATTACACCTTTAGGAGTTGAGACAATAGCTACGCCAATTCCTGAGCGTACCCAAGGAATTTCTTTCCTGCCGGTGTAAACCCTCCGACCTGGCCGGCTAACTCGCTCGATTCCACTTATTACAGGTTTACGCGACCTTCTTTTTCCAACATATTTGAGTTTGATACGAATATTCTTACTATAAGCGAACTTAGTCTTAACCTCTTCGTAACTCTCAATAAAACCTTCTTGCGCCAGGATTTTAGCAATCGAAGCCTTTAGCTTGGAGCTGGGTATAGACACGGTCTGATGCCCTGCCATCACAGCATTTCTTATCCTGGTTAACATGTCCGCGATTGGATCTGATATGCTCATTAATTACACTCCCAAGACCTATTTACCACGATGATTTCACCAAACCTGGAATCTTACCTTCCAAGGCTTGTTCCCGGAGACAAATTCGACAAAGTTTGAATCTACGGTAGTAACCGCGCGGGCGCCCACAAATCAAACAGCGGTTCCGCACCCGCACTTTGTACTTCCTTCTGGTTTCTCGAATTGGCATACATTTTTTAGACATTCTGTTCGCCTCTCGCAAATGGCATTCCCAACATCTG
>JAGLGG010000088.1 GCA_023144145.1 Anaerolineales bacterium
TCGGGAGGGTCGCCGGATGAGGGTCTAAATTCATCCACTTTTTGACCTATCATCAACTCAGGTATTTCCCGATACGATATGGTGGGATTGCTTCCTATATCGACGTTTGTAAACAATACCCCTGGAACCAAGGAAGGATCCATACAATGATCCGCGCCCCAATGATCGTGATTTGGTTCAAGAACTTTATGCTCCCATCCGCCTAGTCCTGTCTGTGCTGAAGCTCTGTATCCTGTGTTGAAGCCAATAACCAGATCCGGACCATGTTCCACTAAGGGACCACTAAAGATTTCAGTTCCGGACCATGCATCATTCACCACACGCCGACTATCAGGTCCCTCCCATTCCACCAATTGGTTTTTGAGATTGTTCAACAACTCACTCTTTTCATTCTCCTGAACAATTCCCTGACCCTCGCGTCCGGCTAAATTCGCATAAATACTGGATAGTCCAACTGCGTAGGCCCGAGTTCGTGTCCAATCCACGTTCGCTAATTCTCTTTTGCCTGAAGGATCTTTGATCACCAAATATCCGTTCTCGCTCAGCCATTGATTAAGGTGAACTTTGTGTTCGAAATTGGCAATGCCATGATCCGAGATAACAAATATACGGATTCCTTCTTGGTCATTTCTTCTGATCTGCTCCAATATTCGACCAAATAATGCGTCAAGCTTTACATACCACTCTTCAATAATGTCTGGGCGATCACGCCAGAACATGTGTTGGATCCGATCCAGGGAATCAAAGACCACCGCCAGAATCCCTTCCCGGAAATTTTGCAACTGGCGAATAAATACATGCTCTCGAGCCAGAAGGATGGAATCACATAATTTTAAAAACTGCTCATCATCAATGAATTTTTCCTCAAGACCGGTCGTGTCCTGTGGCCAACCAAGGGTGAGGAAGGGACCAGAAGATTTCCAAATTTCCTTGATAAACCCGCGCGGAGCTGCATAGGGCCAGGGGGAATGCAGGGGGTGAATTTGCATTGGGAGGAAAAACAGGCCCGGGCCTGATAGATGGTCATTGAAGACCACGCGGGTTATAGCATGAACCGAAACCCCCAAGCCCATCCTGAATGTGAGGTGTACTATCGGGCTCCATTCTCCTTTCATCAGAGATATCTTCTGCTTCTCTATGTGAAGAATTGCCCCATCTTGCTCTTCAATTTCCAGGGTAAATTCAAGCGCGGCTTGTTGAGTACCGCTTCTTTTTTTACGCATGGGCCCCTCTAAAACGCCCTGGTACATATTCCCCTTTTCCTTTTTAAGGGAACTAATTCTCGTTTTGTACTCGTCCTGGGAGAAATCTGTTGCAGGAGAAAAGAAGCTTCCGACGCCCAGACGACCAAGAATATCCGGCGTGCCAAGACCTGGGATGCTCCGAACTGGAGAACCTATCCGCGCTGGAAAGGTGGCGGGCCACCACAATGTCGTTGCCGGGTAACCCTGCTGAACTGCGTAATCGAAAATGGTTTGGGCGCTATGCGGTGGGGTGAATTGAACGCCGAAAAGCTGTTTTTTTGTTGGAAGTAAGGAAACATGAAGCGAATAATTGGCGGGGTTACGATGCACAAAATCAAAAAGTCCGTGTCCCCCTGCATCTAATCCTGTCGCTATGCTGGACCAAGAAACTTCGCTCTGTGCAGGATTTGCAATTTCAAAGCGAGAGTATCCACCTTTCTTGAGAAACTCCCCTAGATTTGGTAATTTCCCCTGATCATCTAATCGCTCAAAGATGGTTGGATCGAAGGCGTCAAAACCAATAATGATGGTCTTCATCGCTCGAGGTGTTTACCACATAATAAGGCCATTGCTCTAGGAATCCGTCGCTTCTTCAGCATCATTAATTTCTGCTTGGTCACGGCTCCGCCCGGACCCCTCACGAAACCGCCTTTGCAATTGAGCGAAGAACATTCGGATCTTGCCAGAGAAAAACAGAATTACGCCAGATAAAACTGCAAATAGGGCTGCCAATACCTGGAAAAGCATCCCGCCAGTATTCGGATCAATGTACATACACCACCCTCGTCTAGGTTTATGTTTATGAATTTGCGGTAAAATCTTTCGACATAATCTTACCAGTGGACATAAGACTTAGACATACGAATTGGATCAGATGAACCCATCAGTCGAGATCCGGTTCTCCCATTAAAATGGATTCTTATGTCCCAATCAATGCCTCTGGCGATATAGTTTGTGATCGATAACCCTCTTCACGCCTTCGGGATCGAGAGCAAAGTCGAGAAATTCAACAATTCGTTGGATATCTGCTTCGGAGTCCTCAAGAATCCGATTGTAGTCTACCTCGAGACTCCTGATGTTAGGTTGATTTCCAAACCACTCTTCTATCTGTGTTAAGTGATTACTCAGTACAGTTTTAAGTTCAGCGTCATTGACCTTGTTCGGATCTTCTCCCCGATTGAGAAGCATCTTCTTTTGAGACGAAAGGATCTCGTCGAGCTTCCGGTGAATAAAAATGACTTGATATTGATGAGTGTCAGGCAATTTGAACAACAGATACGAAATTATTTTTACAGCCTTTCCTTGGGCTTCCGGAAGCCAGCCGACATCACCTTCCTGCAATTTCTTTACACGCTCAAATTCGAAATATCCCTTGGGATTATCATCGTCTGCAACCCTTTCACCATCTGTAAGCAAGGGAACCCCGCCGGCTTCAAGCATAGCCATCATCATGGATGTACCAGAGCGCGGCAATCCTGAGACAATGATTATGGCATCCTCAAGGTCAGATACTCCAGAAGTTTTAAATGGATTATGTCCCATCATCTCCCTTTCACGAAAACCAAAAGAGAGTCATTAGCATGCTCCATTCAAGGTTACAACGCTTTGCAAATGTGCTTAGATATGTTGAACAGCGATGTTG
>JAGLGG010000089.1 GCA_023144145.1 Anaerolineales bacterium
CGCCCTTACGACCAATTTCCAATAATAGAGCGGTACATAGTGTCCTTTTTAGACAGCCCTACAACCAAAACCAAGTGCACATTCCCTCAGTATAAATTCCGAAGGCATGATTACTTGTCTAACCTAGAAACCACTTGCTCCACAACCTGATCGCGATTGCCAGGAAAAATCTCCATAATCGTCACATTGGGCAGTTTGCGGATCTTATTAATGAAGTCGCTTTTCCTCTTCGCCACAGTTCCTAGTGCATCATGATCACCCTTGATCACTTCAAGGACCTCCTTCTTGAACGTTGAAGACAGCAATTCCATGGGTCCGATTTCATCAATAACGATCAGACTCCCCTCAAGCTTTGCCTTTTGGATGCTCTCGACAGCTAGGCTATCAATTGCGGTGAGATCCACGCCATACTTTCCTATCCGGTGGGGGCCCCGGAAATCAACATGCGCCATCACTGCACTCTGGCCATCCAGGGTCACCAGACGAAATCCCACCCTCCTTCCCTTTTCTCGGATCTCCTTTGTGTAAAAGCCCCCGGCCTTTGTTGACAACAACTCAACAATAGTTTGAATGGCTGTTGTTTTTCCCGACCCTGGACGACCCGTAAGTAAGATTACGTCTCCCACCACACTCAACCCCTCTGCCAGAATAAAATTTCACATCCGTTTCAACTGAAAGGTTCATCCATCACGGTTTTGATCTGAAACACCACGTTAGGTGATCGTCAATCATCCCGACCGCTTGCATGAAGGCATAGCAAATCGTCGTCCCAACAAATTTGAATCCGCGCGCCTTCATATCCTTCGCCATTGCATCCGATTCAGGACTGGAAGTTAGCAAACCTTCCAATGTATCGGTTCGAGTCCCCTTTATTGTCTTGTGGTCTGTGAAACCCCAAATGTATTTATCAAAAGACCCAAACTCCTCTTGGATTGTTAAATAGATTTGTGCGTTGCTGATTGCCGCTTTGATTTTTAGGCGATTTCGAATAATGCCCGCATCTTCGAGCAAGCGTGCTTGATCCTGCTCCGTGTAAAGTGCAATTTTCTTCGGATCGAAGTTGTCAAGCGCCTTGCGGAAATTCTCACGCTTATGCAAGATTGTGCGCCATGAAAGACCTGCCTGGAAGCTGTCGAGCAAAAGATGTTCGAAGAGTTTTTGATCCTCATGCACGGGGAAACCCCATTCTTGATCATGGTATTCCGCCATGAGAGGGTCATCATCTCCCCAACATCGCTTTACTTCTTGTTCCATCTCTACCTCCTGAAACAGCTGCTCTTTCCTGAAGCCACAACATCCACAATAAATGAGGCGCGCCTCTTTACCAATACTTAGGAGATCGCTAATTTAACTCGGGTCACGCCATCTCCACCCTCACTCTGATGACCTGGCTTAAAGGATGAGACGTATGCGTTATTCTTGAGTTCTTGGCGCACTGCCTGACGCAATTTGCCCGTACCTTTACCATGGATGATCCTTACGAATGGCATCCCCGCCAAAAATGCGGCGTCCAACCTCTTCTCGAGTTCCTCAAGCGCACCCTCAATGGTCCTGCCTCGAATATCAAGCTCAAGAGGCGGAGTATCATAAGAAAAACTGCTAATAAGCGCGCCGTTTCGGAGATCTGAGGATACTTTTCCGCCTTGAGCTTCAGCTTTTCCCGGATGTGTCAATTCATCGATTTTCGCTCGAATTCTTAACCTGCCAACCTGAACTTCTGCATTTTCTGTCCCCAATTCGGTAATCACACCAACGGTATCGATAGAGCGTATGTGAACTCGATCACCGAGACGCAATTCGCTCACGATTGACGCATCATCTACCTTGGTCACAGCAATTGGCTCTTTGAATTCTCCCTCCAGAGTCACTGCCTCGGTCGAGATGTGCTCAACAACTTCCAATGGCTGACTCGCGCGTGCCAACCTTCGGCGTAGTTCTAAGATTTCCTCCTGAAGCTGTTCAATTCGCGCCTCGCCTTCCAATCTTGCGTTTTCCAAGATCTGCCGCCTTTCCTGCTCGATCTGCCCCAATTTCTCTTGCAGATCCTCTCTCAGTCCCTCAGCTTCATCCTTCGCTATGCGCGCGTCCTGCAGTTCATCGCGTGTTGTATCCCTCTGACGATGAATCTCATCCAAAAGACTTTCCGCACGCAAATCATCCGGTGAGAGAGTTTCCTTGGCTTTTTCGACGATCGCCTTACCTAAACCCAACCGCTCTGCAATTGCCAAGGCGTTCGATCTGCCTGGTAAGCCAATCGTCAGGTGATAAGTTGGGCGTAGGCTCTCGAGATTAAATTCGACACTGGCGTTTCTCACACCCGAGGTGATGTGGGCAAATGCTTTCATTTCCGGATAGTGTGTCGCCACAATGGTGGTAATTCGTTGCTCTAAAAACTGAGACAAAATCGCTTTCGCTAGTGCCGCACCTTCCTGTGGGTCTGTCCCTGCTCCAAGTTCATCAAGCAGCACCAAGGATCTTGGTGAGGCGAGTGATTGGATTCGTATGATGTTTGAGATATGAGAAGAGAAAGTTGATAGAGATTGCTCAATGGATTGTTCGTCTCCAATATCCGCATAAACTCCATCGAAAACACTCAACTCAGATCCAGACTCGGCCGGAATGTGCAGTCCACACTGTGTCATTAGTACGAGTAGTCCCGTGGTCTTGAGTGCAACGGTTTTTCCACCTGTATTTGGTCCGGTGATCACAAGTGCAAAAATCTCTTCATCGAGGATTAAATCAATTGCCACAACACCTTCGGGATCGAGCAGAGGATGTCTTGCTGAAATTAACCTGAGTGTTGAGTTAGGATGATGAGCTGGAATTCCCTGATTCCAGGCAGCGAGAATGGGTTCATTCGCCTGAATTGATTCTGCATATTTGGCCTTGGCAAAAGTGAGATCCAGAGTTGCCAGCGCTTCAACCGTCTCTTTGATTTCATCAGCCCTGTCGCCGACCAAGCTGCTTAATTCCGCCAGGATGCGATGGATTTCATCCCTTTCTGCAAGCTCCAATTCCCTGACCTGATTGTTGAGGTTAACCACTGCTATGGGCTCGATGAACAATGTTGCGCCCGAGGAGGATCGGTCATGGATTACTGCCTCGATTCGACCCTTGAACTCGGCGCGCAACGGAATCACAAAACGCCCGTCCCTCTGGGTGACGATCGGTTCTTGAAGCATGAGTATGATTTTGGGATCACTGATCATGGCCTGAAGCTTGGACGACAACCTGTCTTTAGCAATGCGCAGATCGCGGCGAATTGAGGAGAGCTTTGTCGAGGCGCTGTCTTGCACCTTTCCACGGTCATCCAAGACTTTGGAAATGGCGTCAACCAGCCCTGGAACGATGTTGATGTGTTCAGCTTGCTCGGTTAGAAGCGGAGTTTGGGAAGAAGAGGACTCAAGAGCCCTCTTCAAATTACGTGCAGATATCAATGTGCTCTTGATATCAAGATAATCAATGGGGTCAAGAACTGCTCCACGTTGAGCCGCATCTGCTTGAGCACGAACATCATGTGCCCCACCCACTGTCAATGCTGAATTAACACTTAGCAAATATCGCGCCTCAGAGGTCTCTTTTTGAGTACGAAGTACTCGCTCGTATTCAGCAGAGGGACGCAAATTAGACCCTAATTCCTTCGATGCGGAAAAGGCCGCGAACCCTGACAAACGTTCCAATATGAGAGGGAGCTCAAGCGTTTTGGTCGACTTCTGGTCCATAATAGGGGCAGTGTAACATGATTTTTCCGGTGATTCCCAAGCGCATACCCCATCACCTTCGTGGAATTAAGATCCAACAGGTACGTAATAAGACTAGAAATTCCATGTATACTTCAAATGAATTTCTAAAATCGGATCACTACCCTCTGAGAGAGTTCTAACAATGTCAGAATTACCGATTAACGAAGAGGAAAAAGACCCATCTTTTGGGCCTTTGATGCGAAGCCTCGCCATTGAGGCGGTTTTTTACGCCCCGCTCGTTGTGGTTTATTTCTTACTTCTCCGTACTTTCGCAAGAGAGCCACTTTTTCAGCTCTACAAGGAGATGCCGGTTGCATATGCCATCGTTGGCACGATTCTAATTGTTGGCCAAGGAGTTTT
>JAGLGG010000009.1 GCA_023144145.1 Anaerolineales bacterium
GTTCCGTCCTTTAATTATCCTTTCTGAAGAATCACATTGGACGGAACACTAAAGTTGTGTGTATTGATCCACGCCCAGCACGAAGATCGTTGCTTTCCTCTGGCCCGGTTGTGAAGGGTCTGCACTGGCCTGTTTAATGATCTCCAATGCGCCCTCAATTGTGTCACTTTCCGTTCCAACAAATAATGTTGTGTTCCCGCGTCGAAGGAATCCGCCTGTAGAAGCAATACGCGTCACACGGTACTCGGACTCAATGAGACGGCTGATGACGTCATCAGCATCGCTGTCGTTCAGAATTACCATCATGAGTTTCACGATATGATCTCCTCATAGCGCTCGACATCGAACGCGAACACGGTTGCTCCGCTAACCTTTATGGGTATCGGCGCGCCGGTGGTAATGGGAAGACCTGCCAGCGCTTCTGACTGATAATCCACAGTCCCACTAGTGGTTTTTTCTAAGGTACCGACCACAAGCTCCAACTTTCCATCTGGAATTCCAATCACCAGCAGGTTATTCGGTTTTTTCATGAAGCCACCTGTACTTGCAATATGAGTGACTGGAATACCTTGTGAAGCGAGTGTAGTCGAGGTGGTTTCCAGGTCCTTCTGTTGGATTATCACTAACAATAATTGGCGAATGTTGGGGACGATGTGCTCGGCAAGGATTTGCTGCGCCCAGCTTTCCACACCTGTTTCAAGTGCGTGATCAATTTCAGCCACCAGTTCATCATGTGCCTCATCGGATATAACGCTTTCAAAGCGCAGATTTCCCAACATTCCTCTTTGTGCGCGCAGTTCCCTTCGACGTGCAGTTATCAGTTCTTCGATTTCTAACTCAGGTGAATCGTGCAGCGTTTCTTGAACCGCTTCCGTAAGCGCCTCAACTCGTCCCCAAACGCCCTCGCGAATATTCTCCCATGTATGCGACGAGATCAATCCAATGGAATGCAACTCTTCCAGATGTTCATATCCAGCTCGTGTAGCCAGAGCTCTTGCGTGCCTGCGTTCATACTCGAGTTGACCCTCACTACGAAAGACAATTTTCAGCCGCTCCAACAGCCACCCCATGGAGATACCCTGAGCCAGGAGCGTGAACAGAACCACGCCAAATGCCATTGCCGTTATCGTAGATCGCTCGGGGCCTATGTCCAAAGGAAGGCTTAATGCGAGCGCAAGAGCAATACCTCCGCGCAGTCCGCCCCAAAAGAGAACATGTCGCCAACGCATGCGAACATCTTGTCGAATTGCTGATCCCAAATAAACGACCACCGCCCTGCTGACCAAAACCGCAAGAATTGCCCATAAGATTGTTTGCCAGTTATCAAGCAGTTCAGGAAAATCAATCTGGAAACCGATCAAAAGAAACACAGCCGAGTTGGCAAGGAAGGCAGTGTATTCCCAGAAGTTATTCACCACGATTCGAGTCGTGGGTGACATTCCTCTCGGGCCAATGTTTCCCGTAACTAGCCCTGCAGTCACAACCGCGAGCACACCACTAACATGCAGCAACTCTTCGGCAACGAGAAAAGATCCGAATGCCAGTACGGTGGTGAGCGTGGTTTCAACAAGGTGATCGTCGATGCGGGCAACCAAAAGGCTCACGATCCAGCCTAACGATAAGCCGACGATAATTCCCAATCCTGCAACTCGGACAAAATCAACAATACCTTCTACAAGGTTGAAGTCCCCCGTTATCAAGGCTGCAACCGCCAAATTAAAAATCACAATTGCGGTTCCATCGTTGAAGAGCGATTCGCCCTCCAGTAATACCGTTAAGCGTCTTGGAGCTCCAAGTTTTTTAAAGATGGCGACGACGGCAATTGGATCGGTCGCAGCGATGAGAGCACCGAAGACCAACGCAATGCCAATCGATATCCCTGCACCCCACGCGACAACTCCCCCTACCATTAACGTATTCAGTATCACGCCAGGCACAGCGAGCAACGCGATCGTCCAGAAATTTCGTCTGAGGTCGTGAAAGTTCAAATGGAAGGCAGCTTCAAAAAGTAATGGGGGTAGGAATAAAAGAAGAAATATATTAGGGCTGAGCTCAATAACAACATCGGAGCTCAATGAGAGTGCGAAACCTGCTAGGACGAGTGCCACGGTATACGGGACGCGGAAACGCCTTACCAGGATTGCAACCACTGAGGCTACCAATAGCAGTATTAGAACGAGTATCTCAACGCGAACAATCGGTTCAAATGCTTCCATATCTTAAATTCTCACATCAAACAGTCGAATTTACGAAATTGCATGTCGAATGAACAAAGGTGCATCACAAGCCATTGTTAATCATAATCGAAATAAATCATCAACGTACAGGATTCTTCCAATTGAACCTGTATTCACCAGTCAAGTGCTTGATCACTGCATTCCAAACCTATTCAAAAGAAATATAAAGGGATCAGGATGTGCTGGCGGAAACGATCCTTGAGTTGAGAATTTAGTTAATATGATTCAGAGCCTTCAGTCCTACCTAGGTGCACCGCTTTTGATATCGACAAAGATCTCGTCTCAATTCGGGGCCTGCTCAATCAGCTTGCGATCATCGCCTGAAATTTCTATCTTCCCCCCATCAGGAAATTCTACAATTGTCCGGTCTTGCATACAGTCAATTACCAACCCCTTCCAACGAAGAGTTACGGGCCATGGAAATGGATTCGAGCCTCTGACGCTTATTTCATGTTGGGAGATCAACTGGACCCCTAATGTTTTAAGAAAGAGAGTAAGAGGAGCCAATCCTGCAAGGTGATCCTTCTCACCGAATCCTCTCGCTTGCTCCGGATCATAGGATTCACGAAATGATCCTTCACTCTTCAAGATGCTGGTGATACCGTCCATCACGCGCTGAACAAGATCAGCGGCCTCTTTCCGATAGCCATACCCCAACAACCCTTCCCCTAGAAGAATATTGCGGAGCACGTCTATGCTTACAGCTCCCTCGATTCGAGCTTCTTCATATGCAGGATCTTTTATCGAGCAGTTGGCCACACCGTTAGGACGATAAAAGCGACTCTCATCCAGCAACGTTTTTTCTATGAGCTTTTTTGCCCTGGCCTTGTCCGGAATTTCAGCCCACAATGGTAGAAGCAAACTGGTATCATCTCGCCCATAATCAGCAATAGATATTACTGATTGGAAAGCCTCGGTAAAACCACGAACTTCGATGCGTTCAATCTCCACATATGTTTTTTCACTGGTAGCCGTTCCAATACCCCAAAACCAGTGGAAGTTTCTTTCACGCATTTTTTCGACTCGATGTCGGCCTTTCTTCCCTCGGCCATGGATGAAGATTTGAGCAGTATGTGATAACCCTTCCTCTCCGTGGGCCCTGATGAGAATCCGAACCGGCTGTTCAAATTCACGATCGAGCTGGATAACGAACTCCCCTTCTCCTGAGCCGAGTTCTTCTCCAGATCCCCACAAATGTGTATCACGGTCGATATATCTATAAATATTACTTTGCTCATCCCATGCCTGCTCAACTGCATTGGACAACCGATCAATGTGATCCTCTAAGCCAGCGATGAGCTCTGCCTTCCCTAGTTCCACTGAAATTCGTATAAGTGATTTACATTCCTTAACGAGAAATGCGGCCAGGTCTGGCGTTTCGACCTTTGAAATATCGAGACCTTGACCCCACTTTTTCCATGGAGTAAATGTTGGGCAATCTGCATATCCCATTTGAATTGTATGATCCCATTCCGGGAATCCATCTCCATCGCGATCATGCTTTTCGTCGAACCATAGTTCTAGAAAAGCCTGGAGACCGTCAATTGTCTCTTCCAAAAAGGCTCTATCCTGGGTATGTTCGTAGATCATCCAGGTTAATGAGGCTAATAGTGGGGCGGATAATGATTCTTTTCGCTGACCACCCAGCCCAGGTTTCCAGTCGACAAATCCATCTGGTCTTTGAACTGATAAGAAATTGCGTATCACACCCTTCGCCAACTCAGGCGCAAGTGTTGCTAGAAGTGGAAGGTGAGCGTAGGCTAGCAACACCGATTGCCCATCCCAATGCATGGCGTAATCCGACCCATCCCCACTTGTTGAATAGCCATATTCGGCTGTTCGAGTGTTGACAAAGGATGGATGTGGGAGAAATTTCGTTGGACCTACATAAGCACCGATTGCGATTTTTTGGGTTAGGGAAAACGCAACATCCCAAGTTGGATCACCGGTTTCAATCTCTATCATGGATCTGTTCAGGAGTTCCAATTTAGCAATTTCCGCATCCCAAGGAACTTGGACGGCAGCACGAGCAGCCTCAAAGGAGGCGACATGATCCCCGTAACCAGCATGTGCCCATAGAATCGATTTTGATTCACCCCGCTCTAACTCGCATCCCACAATCAAAGAAGGATAAATGGATTGATCGACTTTGGCACCACCGGTTATGAATATCACCGGTGCTAAATCTCCTGCCCTGCCTATCAACGAAGTCACCGCCTTAAATTGCCATTCCCCCATCGGCTCGCCCCTCTCACCGACACGCAGTTGTGCATACAGGCGCACACCCAGCGACATCGCGCTGCCAGATTGGTTTGTCACTTGAAATCGTCCTAGCAGAAGATTAGATTCCATCACCCAATATTCAATTCGCGCACTCAAATTATCGAAGGGCCGACATTCAACGAGTGAGTAATTTGGAAAAACCTTCTGTATCGTCGGTCCTTCAACGAATTGATCGGGGTTGAGGACCACTCCACCACCAAGAGTAAAACCAGGGTAAATCCTCATCCGTTGCGCTCGGAGCCCATAGCTCGTTTCAATCGCCATCGCTTGCGGGTCACCGCCCTTCAGGGTCAATTCCCAAATTTGATCGTCAACATAACTGGGACGGGTTTGGCGTGCATCCGCAGCAAGGCGTAAAGGGAGTGAGTCTTCAAGAGAGAGTTCAAAAGTGCTCATAACTAAATTTTACGGAAAGGCTCGTGAAAGGTCAAAGGCATGCTAGAATCGCACAATCCTATGTAGGAGTACTCCATGGAAAACAATTCTCCATCCAAGCGGGGTCTATATTTTGAGGAATTCGAAACTGGCATAAATTTTACGACTGCTGGCAGGACTGTTACAGAGGCAGATATTGTCTCCTTTGCGGGCTTATCTGGCGACTATAACTGGATCCATACTGATGCGGAATTCGCCAAAACAACGCCTTTCGAAAAACGAGTTGCCCACGGTTTGTTGATCCTATCCATAGTATCTGGGCTTGCCAATCAAACAGGATTTCTCGAAGGCACGGTTCTTGCTTTCAGAGAGATAAAAAAGTGGAAATTTAGTCGTCCTGTTTTCATTGGCGACACGGTTCATGCTGATATTGAAGTTGTAGAAACAAAAGCCTTTCCTCGTCTTGGTGGCGGTACGGTAGAACTGGAATTTAAAGTCAAGAATCAGGATGGGGAAATAACCATGAAAGGTACCTGGAACGCGCTGATTCAAAGCAGGCCGTAATTGGGAACCAAATCGCCAGCCCAAACGTCTTGTAGATGTGGCGGAGTGATTTATGGATTCCGCATGTTCTCACTCGAAAATTGTAAGGATGCGACCATTGGGTAAATGACCGAAAATAGTGACGATAAGACTGAGCTTGAAGACGATGATTCCAATAATATCTCTTCCGCTCCGTCGGATCAGCCCCCGAATCAATCTGAACCAGGCGATCATCTTTCACCTCCATCCGATGAGGAAGAGAATCAGCCTCCCATTGACGCGTCCAAATTGGGTCTCGGTGGACAAGAATCTGGCGATCTTGACCCCGGAATTGATGATGTGATCCACATGGAGAGTGATCCAGAACGCGTCACTCAAGGATCACTTGAGCCAATCCAGGCTTCCCCAGAAAATCTTGAACATACTCCTGTCGATCCGGACTACGGTGGAGTTGAAGAAGAGCAGGAATCCTCAGATAAGCTGCAAGAAGTTATCCTTCCTCCTGAATTCTTGAATATAGAGGTTGATCTTTCTCATGAGGATCCTGAGCAGGAGAGATTAGAAACTGCCTCGAGTGATTTCATTGATTGGGATTGGGAGCGTCTGAAGGGCGATCTAGGGCTAGCATCAGAGCCTCCTCCATCCAGTTCAGGTGCCACGGAGGGTGGGACCGATCGCTTTAGACGTTTAATTATTGGCGATCCGATTGAAAATGATGAGGATGAGAAATTCGAGAAACTTTCCACACGTCACCCAACCGGGGCGCCCGAAAAAACCGGTGGCTGGTATGCTGATGAAATCCACGAAACTGAGGAAATAGAACAAACTCCCACTTCCCAACCTCGGGTAAGTTCGCAATTCGGTGAGGAATCCTTAGATGATACGCCGAGAAGTCTGGGCAGACGGAAGAAATCCCCCATCCTACCAAAACGAGTGCCCGAAAGGGATTTAGGAGCAACCCAGGTAAGTCGATCAGCATATTCACCAGTTTCTGCTCCACCGCCTCCTTCCCGAAAATTGCGATCACGATTGTGGGGAGAGCTGAGTGGATGTGGTGGTTGTCTTGTGCGCATGGGTATTCTCGGAATTTTCATCATTATCGCCTTAGTCATCGCAATTGCCTCCTTCACCCTATATCAATATTCGATACTTGCCGCGAGCCTCCCATCTGTGGAGGATCTTCAAGATCGCGCAGCTCAGTTTGAAACTACTCGAATTCTCGATCGAGATGGAAATCTTCTTTACGAGATTCTCGATCCTCAGGCAGGGCGGCGTACGTATGTGCCTCTGGATGAGGTCTCACCCTATTTGGTCGCGGCAATAATTTCAACAGAAGATTCCCAGTTTTACAGCCACCCCGGTTTTGATCCTTGGGGCATAGTGCGAGGCTATGTGCAGAATGTGCAAGAAGGTGAAATCGTCTCTGGTTCTTCAACCATCACACAGCAAATCGCTCGCAGTCTTGTTCTCGATCCCACCGAACGATCACAACGGACTGCACTGCGAAAGATACGTGAAGTCCTACTCGCCCAGGAGATCACCCGCCGCTACTCGAAAGACGAAATTCTGGAGCTTTACCTTAATCAATCCTATTTTGGGAATCTCGCCTACGGCGTTGAAGCTGCGGCAGAGACCTATTTCAATACCACTGCCGATAGGCTGACGCTCTCACAAGCTTCTTTCCTTGCTGGTCTCGTCCAAGCGCCCTCGGTCTATGACATCTTCACCAACAGGGATGCAACCCTCGTACGACATCAGCAAGTGCTCTCTTTGATGATCAAAACTAGCAATGAGCAGGGCTGCATTTTCGTGAGTAACAACCCCCAGCCCATGTGTGTTTCTCAAGTAGAAGCCGGAACTGCCGCGGCTGAGATCGAAAACTACGAGTTTTCGCCCGTCAGAATTGGAATTCGGTTCCCACATTGGGTCACATACATCCGCTTTGAACTTGAACAGCTTTACGATCCTCAAACCATTTACCGCTCTGGTTTCACCGTCTATACGACATTGGATCCCTACTTACAAGAGCAGGCTCAAGAGATCATCAGCCAGCAGGTTGAGACCCTCGCCGATCGAAATGCGATGGACGGCGCACTGGTAGCAATCCGTCCCAGTACTGGTGAGATTTTGGCCATGGTTGGGTCGGCAGATTTTTATAACGAGGAAATCGATGGACAGGTGAACATGGCCATCCGCCCTCGACAGCCTGGTTCTTCGATCAAGCCCATCACCTATGTCGCCGCATTCGAGAAGGGTTGGACCCCGGCAACATTGATTTGGGACGTCTATTCAGAGTTTCCACCTTCCGGCAATCCAAGCGATCCACGTCCACCCTACAAACCAAAAAATTATGACCGAAGATACCATGGGCCGGTTACTGTTCGATCTGCACTCGCGAATTCCTATAACATACCTGCTGTGAAAGCTCTGGATTTTGTGGGCGTGTACGATGATCCGCTCACACCGGAAAGGGATGGTTTCATTTCCATCGCCGAGCGTATGGGGATCACCTCCCTCACCAGCGAAGAGTATGGACTGGCGCTTACATTAGGCGGAGGCGAAGTAACCCTGCTCGAAATGACAAGTGCATTCACAAACTTTTCCAACACCGGGCTACGAATTCCTTATTATTCCATTAGTCGAATTGTCGATCATACTGGGGAACAGGTCTACGAGTACGAAATTCCAGCTGGCGAACAAGTAATCCGGCCAGAACACGCATACTTAATCACATCAATTCTTTCGGATAACAATGCTAGAACACCGGGCTTTGGTGCAAATTCTGTGCTCCGACTTCCCTTCGAAGCCGCGGCCAAAACAGGTACATCTGAGGATTACACAGACAGTTGGACCGTTGGTTACACCCCCGATGTCACAGTGGGTGTTTGGATAGGAAATGCCGATCACTCCCCAATGCAAAACCTCTCCGGTTTAAGAGGAGCTGGCCCAGCTTGGAATGAGTTCATGCAAGTAATAATCGAGGACCTCACTGGCGGTTTCCCCCGAAACTTCATTCCACCAGCCGGTATTATGGAGAAAGCAATATGTGCCATTTCTGGTGCAGAACCATCCGAATGGTGCCCCTCGCACCGGGTCGAGATATTCGCATTCGACCAACCTCCCCTCACAAAAGATCAGGATCTCTGGCAGAGGGTTTGGGTGGATAGTTGGACGTTGCGACTTGCCTCGGCTGACTGCCCTGATCACGCCAAAGAAAAATTAGGCCTTGATGTGCGCGACGCTTGGGGGCGCAGATGGATCGAGGAAGAGCAAGCCGGCAAAGATTGGGCTGAACAAATGGGATTTACTGAAGACAACCTGTACTTCGTCCCGACAGAATCCTGTTCGCAAGATAGCCCTAGACCTATTGTTTTACTCACTGGGCCCGAGGAGAGCTCAACAATATCGCAAGGACCAATCGATATATTTGGCAAGGTAAACGCAACAGGCAACTTCAAAGATTGGGTGCTTCAATACGGACTCGGATTCAATCCGAGCAACTGGACCAGAATCAAATGGAGCGATATAGCTCACGAACAATCTGTGAAGTTGATGGAGTGGGATCCGCAAGAACTTGGAAATGGCGCGGTAACACTAAGATTGATCGTGCGAAGCCAAGACGGTGGCAATGCTGAAGATCGCCTGCATTTATATCTCAATCTACCTACACCCACGCCAACGGTTACCCCTACTCCGACGATCACTGTCACACCCACAACATCACCAACCCCTACGCCCTCCCTCACCCCTACGCCCTCGCCAACCCCAACACCATCTATTACGCCTACACCGTCACAGACCCCAACACCTTCACAGACCGCCAGTCCAACACCATCTCCTACTGACACATCGGAGTGAAACTTTAAGCCCGAATACCTGAGGGCCGAAGGCCGAAGGCGCGGATGCCCAAGTTTCGAATCTCGCAG
>JAGLGG010000090.1 GCA_023144145.1 Anaerolineales bacterium
CATGGACTTCCTTGTCTCCCAAATTTCCGCCAGCCCACTGGTTCTTGCCCTGACTGGATTCATCGTGGGCGTACTTGGCGGATTCTTTGGGGTCGGGGGAGGTTTCTTAGCTGGGCCCCTGATGTTTTGGATAGGCGTGCCCATCAACTTCGTCGTTGGCTCAGATCTGGCCCATATGGCGGGAACATCACTTGTCGCCACAAGAAAGCACAGAGCTTTTGGACATGTTGACTTCCGTTTAGCCGGGCTGATGATCGTGGGAACAATCCCCGGTGTCGAGATTGGTGCTCAACTTCTCGAACGATTGAAAGATTTGGGGAATATCGAGCAAGTGATTGGCATCTTATATATTCTGATCCTCACCGCTGTCGGCCTCTTTACAGCATGGGAGAGTTTGCGCGCCATCCGGGTACAGCGGACAGATCAATTGGACGCCCAAGAGGTCGTTGGAGTTAAAAGCTTGCTTTACCGCTCGCCGTTGCTTCGAATTCCTCCCCTTATTCGCATGCCTGTCTCGGGTATTGAGGAGATCTCAATTTGGGCCATCATCCTCGTGGGCCTGGTGACAGGTATCCTGGCAGGATTATTAGGTGTTGGTGGCGGGTTCTTGCGGATGCCCTTGATGATTTATGTCTTAGGAATTCCCACGCACATTGCGGTAGGGACAGACCTATTCGAGATCGTAATATCCGCTGGATTTGGAACCATCACCCACTCCCTGAAAGGTAATGTGGACTTCATGATCGCTGCGACCATGCTCACAGGCGCTGCGTTTGGAGCTCAAATTGGCGCGGCGGCGACACGCTATTTCTCTGGTCCAATAATCCGACTCCTATTTTCGGCGCTGCCTATTATTGCTGCAATCTTGGTATTACTAAGATTACAAACATAGTTTGGAGGAACGATGGAAAGTAAAAGCCCTCTAAATGATAATGAGCGAGCACTCATTTGTGTTGGCCAAGGGGAAATTAACCAAGACGCACTCAGTTTCATGCGGGACTTCGTAATTTCGATGTCATTTCATCCTGTTGTGTTTCACGTCATTGCCCCAGGCTCAGCACGTCAGGCTGCCGAGAAACTCATGCATGAAATTTCAGAGGAGATTGGTTTTGAAGATGCCGAGATTCGCTGCGTTGAAGGGAAGGTGAAGGAAGAGATTCAAAATGAATTGGGCCTTCGCACGTATCGAGTCGTTGTATTGGGGACCACCGAACGAGATCCCGGGCTACCCCCCTCCCGTCTGAGTCAGAATATTGCTAACAGCGTCAATGCCACTACTCTTCTGATGCAAAATCCACCTCCTGAAATCAATGAAATCCTTATTTGTACTGCGGGACATTCAGACTCCAATATTGTAGTCAATTGGGGAATTGAGCTCGCCAAGGCAACTCAAGAAAAGGTTACTATCCTCCACGTCGCATCCGGCGCACCAACAATGTACACCGGTTTGAACGCAGTGGAAGAGAATTTGTCACAAGTACTCTCGCGCGAAAGTCCTCTCGCACAACACTTGAAGGATGCTGCCGCGGAGGCCGAAGCGGCAGGGATCAAGGCCGATATTGAGCTCAGACATGGCCTTGTGACCGAGGAAATAATCCGAGCATACGAGATGCGCCCACATCATCTTATTGTGCTTGGCGCTCCGAAAAAGGGCTCGATTTTTAATCGCATACTCTTCGGCAGGATCGCCCCCAGTTTACTCGCCAGCACACACCGCTCCACGCTGATCATTCGGGAGGGAGAGTAGGGATCCACAGTGTTCGATGTTATAGGTACTGCTTTTGGATTATCTGCTTCTCAATGTCCAAGAAATCATGTCGTATGGGCAACGCGTGCTGACGCACGTCGCCAGTTGCCCGTACACACCTTCAAAGGCACCCCCCAATTTATGACAATCCATTTTAAATGCCGGGCAGGTGCTTGAACCGGTTTCGTGAACGTGTTCTTCACCTCATGCACAAAAGCAGAGCTTCGGCGCTTTAGAACAATTCTTTTATCACTACACGCCATCCTTAATTCCCATAACAATTTGAGCATGCCTCGTGCGGAGGCTATTAAGCACAACTACCAATCCACGTGTACGGAGGTGGACCCATGGAAGACCTCACCCCAGCCTTCCTTGAGTTAGTCCGTCGAACAGCTACAGACCTTCCCCCCGATGTTGAAGCCGCGCTCGTAAGCGCAATGGACCAAGAAGAAACGGGGTCTGCAGCTCACGGCGTGTTAACAACGATCTTGGAAAATGTCGAGTTGGCACGCGGCAATTCAACTCCTATTTGCCAGGACACAGGCACACCGATCTTCTTCGTTCAATACCCGCAGAGCATGAGCACCCGAAAACTGCGCCGGCAAATTAGCGCTGCCGTCGAACAAGCTACAAAAAACACTTTCCTGAGACCAAATGCGGTTGACTCAATTACCGGAATTAACAGCGGCAACAATCTCGGAGATGACGCCTTTCCCACGATTCATTTCGAAGAGATTGATGGAACCAGTTTAATTGTCGATCTAATATTAAAGGGCGGGGGTTGCGAAAATGTGAGCGCCCAATACTCATTGCCCAATTCCTCTCTGGCGGCAGGACGTGACTTGGAAGGTGTAAGAAAAGTGGTCCTTGATGCAGTGCTCAACGCTCAAGGGAAAGGCTGCGCACCTGGCATACTCGGCGTGGCGGTTGGTGGCGATCGAGGTTCCTCTTATGTCGCCTCCAAGGAAGCTTTACTCCGCAAGGTCGAGGATGAAAATTCAGACCCGGATTTGAATGATTTGGAAAACCAGTTGATGGAGCAGACCAACCTGTTGGGCATCGGGCCCATGGGCTTGGGAGGTAAATCAACCGTTCTAGGTGTGAAGATCAAAGGCATGCACCGCCTGCCAGCAAGTTTCTTTGTCTCGGTTGCATATATGTGCTGGGCTCATCGCCGACGCCGAATGGTTATCCAAGGCGATGAAGTTGCATTTGACTAAGGGAGCAAAAAAATGCATGAACTCACCATCCCTATACCCGACGATGCCGTTCGTGAACTCCACATTGGAGACACTGTTTTTCTCACCGGCACGATCATCACGGGACGTGATGCGGCCCATAAATGGATGATTGAGAACTTCATCCAAAAAACTCGTGAACCTCTTGACCAGGATATTGAGGTCTACGAAGCTTTACGGCCCATTCTTGATGGCGGTGCAATCTACCACTGCGGACCCGTGGTAGCTGGATTAGACACCGGCGATTACCGGTTTGTTGCCGCAGGCCCTACTACCAGTACACGTGAAGAGCCATACCAAAGCGATGTCATGAAACACTTTAACGCAAAGGCGGTCATTGGTAAGGGAGGCATGGGACCGAAGACACTGTTTGCATGTCAGGAGGTCCCTTGCGTATACCTGCACGCCATCGGTGGCGCCGCATCTCTAATCGCTGAGTCAGTGAAACATGTTGAGGTGGTTTACAAACTTGATTTCGGTGTGCCCGAGGCAATGTGGGTGATTGGCGTGGTAGATTTCCCTGCCGTGGTAACGATGGATTCACATGGGGAGAGCTTACATGAGCATGTCTTATCCGCTTCAAAAGAGGTGTTCAATACATTAGTGGGCGCTTAAGACCTTTAGGAATTCTGTAAAATTGTTTGCTCTCATCATCACAATTACCCATTGCGCCCAAACATCGTGGTAATGTTTTGTGTACGGGCGAAGCATTTGCACCCGGTTTATGAATTGGCGTGATTTCCTACAAATGCTTCGCCCCTACGCTTTTCGATGGTGCTTTTTTTTGAAAGGCTTTATATCCTAGTGTCTCTTTTTTTAAACAGCCCTTGCCATCATCATGAAAAGTATGACTAGGTTCCATCGCGCCCAAACATCATGGTAATGTTTTGTGTACGGGCGAAGCATTTGCACCCGGTTT
>JAGLGG010000091.1 GCA_023144145.1 Anaerolineales bacterium
TGGGGCCTTAGATGCATAGACGCCCAGCCGGGCGTCTCTACGAACTTCATGATGAAAATATTCCGAACAGAAACTTATCCCTTACCCGCAAGAACTTTCTCTGCATCCTCAAGCCGCAGGCTGATGATCTGGCTGGCCGAATCTGAGCCCATAGTAACGCCGTATACAACCTCGGCGACTTGAACCGTCATGCGGTTATGGGTGATCACCACGAACTGTGTGGTCTTGCTCAGATCCTGAAGCATCTCGCGAAAACGGACCACATTTATGTCGTCCAACATCGCATCTACTTCATCCAGGACACAAAACGGGGTGGGGGAAACTTTCATCAACGCAAAAATCAGTGAACAAGCCGTCAGGCTCCGCTCACCCCCGGAAAGCATCGCCAAACCTTGTTCTCTTCGACCTGGAAGACGGGCTTCGATATCGATTCCGGTTTGGGTGAGGTCATCTGAGTCCGTCAGACTCAATCTTGCCGACCCTCCCCCGAAGAGGTGCGTAAAAGCTTCTTGGAATTCAATCGCTACTGCATCGAAAGTCTTGCGAAACTCCCTTTCCATCAATAAGTCCAACTCGGCAATCACATTTTGAATTTGCTCTTCCGCCTTGTGTGAGTCTTCTAATTGAGTGGTAAGAAAGTCGACGCGATTGCGGACCTCATCGTATTCCACTTTCGCGCTCGGGTTTACGGCCCCTAATCTTCTAAGTTGATTGCGCAGGCGATTGACTTGATTTTCAGTCTCCTCTGGAACATCCTCAACCCTGGGCAAATGTTCAACCAGACCTTCAAAGGGAAGTGGGTCCTGACCCATAACCCCATTTTCAAAATCGAAGGCTACCAGTCCAAAATCATCTTCGATCCTTCTTTGAAGGCTTACCAACTCCTCTTGGCGACGAGCGAGCAAGATTTGTGCTCTCGAGTGTTCGCGTTCTGCATCTTGAAGCTCGGCTCGAGTACGCATTTCGTCCGTTTCTAATTCAGTCCTTAGCTCTTCCGACTCTCTCAAGACTGTCTCTTCAGGTTCGATCTTCTTACGCGCATCCTCAATCTGTTCTTCTATCTCGGAAAGTGAAACATTCGCTTGGGCTATCTCTTCCAGGGTATTCGAGTGATCTGTTTGTATCGAATCATGACGGCTCTTTTTAAACTCCAAATCCGAATCTAGATCTTCGAGTTGCTCTGTTAGTTCACCTAAACGGCTTTCTGCTCCATCATATACGCGTTGAGAGACTTCGAACCTCGCTTGCGCCTGGGCAATAACCAATTCAGACTGATCTCCCGCCCCCAAAAGCGCTGAAGCGTGTATGGCATCTTCCAACTCTGCCCTCTTCGATTCGAATTCGGAGGTACGTTTGATAAGTGACGCCAGTTGCTCTTCAATTTCGATCTTTTCTTGCCGGAAATCATTGATCTCGCTTAAAAGTGTTTCAGATTCTCCTTGCTTATGACTCAACTCCAGGTGGAATTTGTCCCGCTTGTTTCGAGCGTCTAATGTCTTTTGTTCTAATTCCCCCATGGTCCTTCGGAATGAAGATATATGTTTCTCTAGTTCTTCTAGCTCTTCATCCAGTTGCTGGCGCTGGACTTCAAATTCTTCAATCTTTGAATTGGTCTCTGTGAGGCCTTGCTCCAACTGATTAATCGAACTGCCTTCTAACAGTTCTTCAGCACCAGAACCCATGATTACCTGCCCGGTGGGATAGACAACGGTTCCATCCAAAGTGACCATACGCGCGTCAATTGGCAGCTTGCCCGATAGGTCTCTCGCTTCATCTAAATTGCGAACAACCAAAGTTCTACCCAATACGAGCCGAAGGATAGGTTGAAAATCCTCTTGTGCTTCAACAAACTCAACCGCACTTCCGAGCACCCCAGGAAATATGGACGTATCCAGATCCTCTGGCACTCTTGCTCCTGACAAGGGCAAGAATGCTACTCTACCGAACTGATGGCCTGCTCTAATTCTTGTTATTGCCTGATCGATCGCTTCTAATGATGTAAAAGCCAAAGCTGAGCGGTACTCCCCCAATGCAGCAAAAATTGCTGGTTGATACATCGATCGAATGCGAACTCGATCATCCAGTACACCTAGAAAACCATCGACATCACCGGACTTCATATCCTTGCGGATGATATCGACTGTCTCATTAATCCCCCTCTGAACCACCTGTGACAACTCTAAGCGGGCATCCAATGCCGCTCGCCGCAATTGCAATTGAATGAGTTCAGCCGAGATTTTCTCTTTCTGCTGCTTTGCATTTATCAGTTTTTGCTCGCTATCACTTTTCTGACTATCGAGCTCTAAATTCTCTTGACGCGCTCGTTCAAGGAGATCTGTGATCCTAGCTTCATTCTCCGAGAGTTGATTAAGATCCTCTTGGCGAGCTTTGAGTTTTACTGCATTACTTTCAAGGGTTTCAGACAGCACGCGATTTCGGTCATTCAGTTGTTCAATTTGTGTGCTATTCCTCGCATCCTCCGCAATAACAACAGCAAGATCTTTGCGAATTCCTTCCACATCATTTGGCACATCGTCCCTGAGAGGTGATTCACTTTCGCCAGAATCCGGGCGGAGCAGCCGAATTGAGTTTTGTGCTTCTGCAAGTTCCTTTTGGCGATCTCCTACATCCCCCTTCTCACTTTCCAAACGTCGCATCAGGTTCTCTCTGCGCTTTCCCGTCGAGGAGATCTCGGCTTCCAGAACCGATACCTGATCTTTCAACCAGCGTGTTCGTTCAGTTGCAACAGCCAATGTACGTTCAACACCTTCGCGTTGTCGATGCAGGTCAGCAACCTCTTGATTCCAGGTTTGGACTTGTCCGCGCAGCGAGGAAATACGACTTCGCAGGGCCAGTAATTCCCTCTCAGCCTTTTGCTGCAGATCGCGCAACTTATCGCGTGCAGTTTTGCGCTCATCTGCTGAGGTAATCGCCTCAGTCACAAGATCTTGAAGGTGGTACCAATGGTATCCATACCAGATGCGCAACACCGAGTTCAAATCATCTTTTACTTGTCCATAATCTGTGGCCCGTTTTGCCTGGCGCTCTAGGCTTCGCAACCTCGGTCGCAATTCGGCTAATATATCTTGCACCCGTTCAAGGTTGCGCCGAGTTGAAGTTAATCGGCGCAGTGCTTCCTGTTTCCTATTCCTGAAAAGGCTGATTCCCGCAGCCTCCTCGAATAGGCGTCGTCGTTCCTCGGGATTGAGCGATAGGGCGGCATCCACCAAGCCCTGTCCAATGATTGTGTATGTACGATGGGCCAATCCGCATTCGGCTAACAGTTCGCTAACATCACGCAGACGAACCTTTTGATTATTGAGGTAATACTCATTCACACTGTCTCGATACGCGCGTCGACCGACAGTTACTTCTGTGAAGTCAATCGGCAACCACCCCTCTTCATTGTCAAAAACTATCGTGGCGGATGCCATTCCAGCCCGGGATCGTGTCTCCGAGCCACTGAAGATCATGTCCTCGGTTTTCTTTCCACGCAGCAGGCTGTAGGATTGTTCCCCGAGAACCCAACGGATCGCATCAGCGATATTGGATTTGCCTGAACCATTCGGACCCACAATCGCCGTAATAGTGGGGGCAAATTCGAAGACATTCTTGCTCGCAAAGGTTTTATAACCTTGCAATTCCAAGGATTTAAGTCGTGAAGAATTTGAATTATTATTGGATGCCATAAGTGGTTCTCTTAATTATTCCGAGTGTTCCGTCCAACATGATTCTTCAGACAGGATAGATATAGAACGGAACAACATAAGCATGTGTCAAGGATGTAGTAACCCGGTTTATGAATGGTATCTTTATCCTTGACGAAGCACTAGTTTTACTCAATCTTCATTAATGCATCTGCTGCTGCACTCTGAGCAGCTTCCTGCTTGCTGCGACCTTGCCCTTGGCCGGACAGTTCATTACCAATTCTAACTTCGACCAAGAATTCCCGTTCGTGATCTGGTCCGTAAGAATCCAGGGTCTCATACCGGGGTGTTTCACCTATCGAAGCTTGTGCCCAAATTTGCAATTCACTCCGTGGATCGAGCATGGTTTCATCTTGAAGCGCAAGTTCGGCAGCACGCTCGAGTTTTGGTTTCATAAACCGAATTACCGTTTCTAAGCCCGCGTCGAGAAAAACTGCTCCGATAAAGGCTTCAAAGGCATCGCATAAAAGTGCAGAACGTTCGCGACCACCGGAAGACTCTTCTCCTTTCCCAAGGAGCAGGCTCTTGCCCAGGTTTAATTCCCGAGCGAATACGGCTAATTGCTCTGTGCGCACCAATTCCGATCTTAAACGGGTCAGGTCGCCCTCGTCCATTTCCGGATAGCGATTGTAGAGCCACGCGGCAGTGATGAAGTCAAGCGCGGCATCCCCTAAGTACTCCAATCGCTCATTATCCTCAAGCGCATCGGGATGCTCATTCAAATACGACCTATGAGTAAGCGCGCGGCGAAGTAAACTAGGATTGCTGATGGCGATCCCAGCCTGCCGGGCGAAATCGTCCAGCTGCAATTTATTCTCCATTTCTAGACGAACTTGGGAAACGCGGATAACTCAGAAGATCTCAGTTAGCCGCGTGCCACCAGTTCAACGCGAGCACGTTATTGTCTGATTGGATTCTAACCCGAGAAAGACTTGAATGCTAGGACAGCATTTTGTCCACCGAAACCGAAAGCGTTCGTAATTGCCAGATCAACCTCCATTTCTCTGGCTTGATTGGGAACATAATCCAGATCACATTCTGGGTCTGGATTATTTAGATGGATCGTGGGCGGGATGATATTTTCATGAATCGCTCGAATGCAGAATATAGATTCAAGCGCCCCGGTTGCGCCCATCATATGGCCCGTCATCGATTTTGTCGATGAAACCGGCACCTTGTAGGCGTGCTCCCCGAAGGCCAATTTAATTGCTCGGCTTTCGGAAACATCGTTCAGCACAGTGCCGGTGCCATGTGCATTGATGTAATCCACCTGCTCTGGTCCAACTCCTGCCATTTCCAATGCAATAGAAATTGCCCTTGCGGCCCCAGAACCATCTTCAGCAGGTGCGGAGATATGGAAAGCGTCAACCGTTGACCCATAACCAACAAGCTCGGCTAGAATTTGTGCATCTCTTGACCTGGCGTGCTCGAGCGTTTCTAGAATAATCAACGCCGCTCCCTCTCCCATTACAAGCCCATCTCGATCGCGGTCGAATGGCGCGGGCGTATTACTGTAATCATCATTCTGACGCGATAACCCGCCCACTCGATCAAAAGTGCTCACCCCAATGCGATTGATTGTCGCATCAGATCCACCCGCGATGGCCATATCGACGGCCCCGGAACGGAGAAGGAGTGATGCTTGTCCGATTGCATCCTCCGCTGAGGCACAGGCCGATACAACCGAAAAACAGGGGCCTTTAATACCCTTCTCGATGGCAATCAGTCCGGCAGCTCCGTTGGCCATCATTTGGGGGATCGTAAACGGACTGATACGTCGGGGGCCATCTTCGATCATCGTAGTAACAGCAGCCTGGATCGCGTTCAGTCCTCCTATTGAAGCGGAGATGATGGCAGCAACACGCGTCCTATCGAGTTTTTCGAAATCCAATTGAGCATGGACTTCAGCTTCTTGCATTGCCGCGGCCGCAAATTGCTGAAATCGATCGACCCGACGAGCTTGGCGCCTATCCATATAATTGACCGGGTCAAACCCCTTCACCTCACACGCAATTTGAACCATGAGATCGGATGCATCAAACAACGTGATCGGAGCGACTCCGGATTCTCCGTTGAGAATTCTCTTCCACGTATCCTCGACATTCAAGCCCAGAGGATTGACTGTTCCCATTCCAGTGACAACGATTCGTTTTGTCATCTGCATGCTCCTTCACGCTACCTACTTGGTAGCGCTCTCTTACAGAATAATTCGCCTTACTCTTTAGATGCCTATCCTTGTTCAATGTTGAAGAGTTAAGGATTTTTCGTATAGAAATTATAAGATTTCAATCGTTGAAACATAAATACTCAAATCGATTTAAATCCTGAACCGGTGAGTATTATAACCACAGGTTCTCGAATGCGGTCTAGATTCTGCAGCAACGCTGGCCATACGACGGCTGAAGTATGCTCTACATACAACCCTAATTTCGCAAGGGCGTTCCACCCACCCATTATTTCATTTTCATCAACGGCGACAACATCACCTTGCGAAGCTCGAATTGCACCTAGCAACGCCCGCATTCTCAATGGTGATTTTATCCGGATTCCTTCGGCCAGGGTCTCACCCTCTTCTAAGCTCACGAGATCGGATTCGCCTCTGATCATCTCCATCCATAGAGGCGCACAGACTTTAGCTTGTACCGCGATCAGCTGTGGGACTGATTGGATTTTTTTCGCTGCTCGTAAAGCTTGAAATCCGCGCGCCAGGCCAAGGAGCAAGGTTCCTTGGCCTACGGGCAGAATTACCGATCCCGGAGAATCTCCCAGATCTTCAAATATTTCAAATGCCGTAGTCGCCATCCCTGCGATTCCATGCGGTAAATAGGCATGGCTTGCGTAAGTATCCCCCGCACTAAGTGCTTCTAACACGGCCTCACTGGCGGCTGAACGGGGGCCTGGAATCCTTTCAATCTCTGCACCGTAGGCCTCCATTTGAAGTCGCTTTGGACCGGATGCATAGGAGGGGATAAAGATGCGCGCATGAATCCCTGCCCGGGCAGCATAGGCTGCGAAGGAAGCACCTGCATTTCCGGAGGAGTCCTCAACCGCTCGCTCAATTGCTTGCGCTTCCAATGCACTTGCCAATATCGCAGTACCTCGATCTTTAAATGAGCCTGTTGGATTGAGATGCTCACATTTGAAATAAACTGATCTCCCTCTCACTTGATATGAGACAAGCGGAGTGTTCCCTTCTCCCAGGGTTACGGATTTCGCTCCAGGTGGAAGGGGAAAAGTTTCACGATATCGCCAAATGCGCCTTTCACTTCCACTAGCCCCTGGGGCATAGCGTAGGGGCTCAGCAAAGTCGTAAACCCCTCCACATTCAGGACAGCGATGAGGAAATCCAGTTTTGGGGAATTCACTTTGACAATCCAAACATTTAATGGGGCTAGACCAAGAATTACCCATCGGCTTTCGGCTCATGTTGGGCGATCTTCCTTGGTGGGGGAATAATTACCTTCGACCCAGTATTCGCCGTTAGCGCCTACTTCTTTCTTCCAGATGGGGACAATCTCTTTTAACCTATCAATTCCGAAACGAGCAGCTTCAAAGACACCTGAGTCTCGGTGTCCGGCAGAACAAACAATCATGACAGTTGGTGTGCCTGGTTCAAGATGGCCAAGTCTTTGTATGATCACAATTCCTCTAACTCCGGCCCATTGTTGGCGGATTTCATCTGCTACCTGGGCAAGTTTGCCTAAAGCCATCTCCCGAAAAGCCTCATACTCGAGATGAGCAGTTTCGTGATGGTCGCCACGTGAGGTCACTCCTCGTACAACCCCCATGAACATGCAGACTGCACCAGTATCTTCAGCCACAATTTTTGGCAGGATTTCGTTGAAGTCCAGACTTTCCTCAGTGATTTCTAAAATCGTTGGTCCACCCGTCCCACCACTTACTGGGGGGAAAATGGCGATCTCATCTCCCATATTAAGGACTTCATCGGCAAAAGCGAACTCACGGTTTACAGCCACAACAGCTGTCGGAAGTCCTTCGGACAAGGATGGGTGAAGATCTTCAACCTTTAAGAACAAATCTGCGACTGTGGCCCCATCGGGCAAATCAACAAATTCCTCTTTCGACCCGACGTGATCCCGAAATGTCGCAAAATAGAGCACCTTTACTCGCATACAAAATCACTCCGCAACAAAATCACCAGACTGACCTCCACTCTTCTCAACAAGGCGAATTTCAGTAATTTTGGCACCCTTTTCAACTGCCTTGACCATGTCGTACACGGTCAGAGCCGCAACCGAGACAGCGGTCAATGCCTCCATCTCAACTCCGGTTCGCGACTTGGTTTTTACTAAAGCAGTGATCTCAACCCCAAGCGGTTCCTCAGAGAATGTGACCTTTACGTCGATCTGGTTCAAGGGTAGTGGATGACATAGAGGGATCAATTCGGAAGTGCGTTTCGCTCCCATAATGCCTGCCAATTCAGCGACTGCGCGCAAATCACCCTTCTTCAAATCCCCCGCCTTGGCTGATACATACGCATCCTGAGATAGGAGAACAAAGCCCTTCGCCACAGCACTTCGCTCTGTTTCAGGCTTATGTCCGACGTCGACCATTTTTGCGCGGCCGGTCGAATCTAAGTGTGAAAGTTTGGATTCATCCATGTTGAAATTATACACACATGCTTCGGTGGTGAACATCGGAGGCCAGGTTTCCATACCTGACAATTTATGTTCATATCGCCAAGCGGGTGCTAGACAACCAACTTTGAGCCCAGATTATCAAGAAGAATCCGCTCTGGAGTTCATTTCGATTCATCTAATACACTAGGCGTATGGGCAACGCGTGCTGACGCACGTCGCCGGTTGCCCGTACACATGGGATTGCTGGTGACCATTTGAAAAAGATCAAATGACTGGCTCCCTGACGGGCGGA
>JAGLGG010000092.1 GCA_023144145.1 Anaerolineales bacterium
TGGTTGCCTCTGGGGCGATTTCCTTTCAAGCAGGGTTATCCCTCGTCCGCGAGAGGGGCCGGCTCATGCGCGAAGCTGGATTGAACAACCCCGGCGGGATGTCAGCCGTGCTCGGTTTGGAAATTGAGCAAGTTGAGCAAATTCTTGAACAGCTCTCTGATTCGATCGGAAACTCAGTTTGGGTGGCGAATGATAATTGCCCCGGTCAAGTTGTGATTTCTGGGGAAGAAAGCGGTTTAAAGGAGGTCGAAGAGCATCTATCAGATGCTGGTGCAAGGAAAGTTGTCCGTCTGGCCGTGAGCATTGCGAGCCACAGCCCGCTGATGACCCAAGCACAGGATGAGTTCAAAGCGATCCTAGAAGACGCGCTAATCACAGATCCAGTTATACCGATCATAGGAAATGTTCGAGCAACTTTACTTAGCTCTGTCGAAGAAATCCGTGAGGACCTTCGTGAACAGCTAACCTCGCGGGTGCGGTGGACCGAATCGATCAACACACTAACGAACATGGGGGTTAAAACCTACTACGAATTGGGACCAGGCAAGGTGCTCACTGGTTTAATGCGCAGGATCGACCGGTCCAATATATCCTACCCAATCGACGCTCCAACCAGCATCTCATCGATTCTCGCTGAGATGCCTTCAACCTCATGAGGTTTCTATAACGATGCGCAGGGTAATAATTCTCATAATCCTTTTCCTGGGCATGTATTTCCTTTTCACGTGGCAAACCGAGGCTGGAGAAGTAGTGAACACGTTAAACCAGGGGGATTGGAAATGGCTGCTGCTCGGGGCTGTTGTCCATCTTGTATACATGCTAAATATCGGAGCTTCTCTGCGAGCCATTTACAACTTACTCGGAATGGATGAGAAGATCGAGCGGCTCACTCTCCTTGCGGCCGCAGCTAATTTTGTAATTGTCATTGCTCCAAGCGCAGGCATGGGAGGGGTTGCCGTGTTCGCCGCGGATGCGCAACAACGCGGCCATCCCACAGGGCGTGCATCAACAGCAGGAGCCGTTTACGTATTTGTCGATTACCTAGCCACACTTATCGTGGTTGTGCTTGGTTTATTCATCCTTTTCCAGAGAAACCAACTGCGCGGTGAAGATGTCATCGCGGCATTTATCCTCGTAGCCCTCGCATTAGGATTAGGCGCTTTGCTTTATATTGGGATGAAGTCAGGTGAAAAACTTGGGAAAGCCCTAGCCTGGATCGGAGCCCTCGCCAATAGAATTACAAAACCGTTCCTAAATCGAGAGTATTTCAACCTGACAAAGGCTCAGGATTTCGGGATCGATGCGGCTGAGGGATTGCGACTCGCCAGAAAATCTCCCAAGGACCTCTGGCTGCCATTTGCGCTGGGGTTGAGTACAAAAGCCTTGATGATGACAATATTGTTTCTCATGTTCATGGCATTCAATCAACCCTTCGCTGTAGGAACTCTCATCGCTGGATTTAGCATAGGGTACCTTTTCACCATTGTGTCACCCACTCCAAGTGGGGTAGGTTTTGTGGAAACTGCAATGACACTTACGCTGACATCGCTGCGGGTCCCGCTGGCGCCAGCAGCATTGATCGTTTTCGGCTATCGTGGCTTCACTCTATGGCTGACGTTCCTATATGGAATGATAGCCATTAGATGGGTTGGAAAGCCTTCAAACCATAAGGAAGTGGAAGCATAAATAAACCATCCGAGCTCAAATTCGGAACCAAATCATAGGTAACTTTGCACATGTTTTGTATAACCAGAGAAATAATCGCAACACTGCTCACCTATCTCCAACGATCTGAAAAACCGTGCCAACATCAGTGTGAATCAGATGATTATAAAAAGCTTCAAGATGCTATAATCCACGCTTGAATTGCCCATGTCATTTGTTGATGCAGTAACCCAGCTCACGGCTCCACCAGGAAGCCTGATTTATCACATCACCCTCGTAATGTCCCTTGCGGTGATCTTCAGCATTGCCCAAGCATTTAAGAAAAGCTCCGCTGATCCACAAGCAAATCGTTGGGTCTTTGCGAGTGGATCACTGCTCATTCTCCGATTAATTCTGCTCGCCGTTGATGGTTTGGCATGGACTGAACTGTTCACAAGTGACACTTTGTTACCCGCTTTCGATCGATTTGCCAGTCTCTCCGGCCTACTAGTTTTTGCTTGGGTTTTCGAATTGCCCGTACCAAAAATAAGCAAAATCTTGCTCGTCATTGGTTCGTTGTTCAATTTAATCGTGATTTTCCTTATGCCCAACTTCCTTCCCGGACAGGGAGGCCCAGAACCATTTAACCATACGATGGTTGATGCTATTTGGAGCTTTACAAGCCTGGTGATGGTTATCGTTGCCACTGTCTCGCTCCTAACACTTCGTCCCAAGGGCTGGGATCAAGCGCTGGGATCTTTCTCTATTCTCACACTTGGCGTGCTTCTCCACATTTCCCAGGGTCCTCCCACAGCCTCAACTGCAGGATTTATACATTTTGCTGAGATTGTAGCTTATCCATTGTTCACTATTGGAGCTACACGAGCCCTGACCGGGCAACAATTGAGGTCATTTATCAATGTAGAGGGCTCATCAGAATCGTTGCCTTCATTCGAGCAAATTACCTTCTTAGAAGTTGCAGCTGATCTGGCATCGGCACGCTTTTCCGATGATGAATCCCAATTCGAGCGTCAAGCTATTGAAATCATTGCGCGCGGCCTCAAGATTGATTTATGTGTTCTTCTCAAGGCAAATACAAGAGCCAGCAGAGTAGAAATCATTACAGGTTTCGATCTAAAAGAATCCCGACCGCTGCCAGTTTCCGCATTCGATTTCGACTTATTCCCCAAACTCTCCGATGCCCTTATCAGGGGAAATCCGCATCAGATCGTGCCAGGGTCAGACAAGAGCGGATTAAGTGCAATTGATTCCATCGTCGGCAGAAAACTAAAAGATACACTCCAGTTATTCCCCTTGAAATCGGGTCGAGAAGTTCTTGGAGGATTTCTAACCACTCCACCGCAATCCTATCCCCTTGCCTCTCCACTCAATCAAGCGCGGATGCGGGAGGTTTTATCTGTATTAGCTCATCGGGTGTCGAGCTGGAAAGAGCTTTCAATTCAGGCGGAGGGACTGCTTGGCTCAGACTTCCTTGAGGACGCTCAATCTCAGTTAGAGCAAGTTGATGAAAGGAATATTCAGCTGGAAGAAGCTTTGCTTGCCCTACAGCAAAAGGTTGACGCTAATTCTTTCGTTGATGTTGGAACTCAATTCTCCACCGAAGCCGCATACAAAAAGGAAACCCAAAGATTAGAGGCTGAGATCGTAAGACTTAGTTCCGCACTTGCATTCAAAGAAGACCTAGGCAAGGACGATCGAATCCAGCAATTAATGAGCGAACGTCAATTAGCGTTAGAGGAACTCGCTTCAGTCCGAAATGCAATGGCTTTGATGGAGCAAGTGTCTACAGCAAAAGAAACTGAAACAAGCAAACCTGAACCAATCCCTGATACTCAGGCGTTCACGACGATCGCCGAAGAACTCAGACGACCGATGTCGGCAATCCAGATTTATACCGATCTGCTGTTGAATGAGTCGGTCGGGATTTTGGGGACTATGCAAGAGAGCTTCCTCAAGCGAATTCGGGACGCCTCAAGGAGTGTGGGCAATCTTCTCAATGACCTGACTCGTATTAGTCCTGCGGAAATCGGAGGATTGCGAATCGAGCAGAAGCCAGTGAACTTGATGGATTGTTTGGATGCAGCCATCAGCATGGCTAGCCCAAAAATCAAAGACAAAAACATTATTCTCAGAATTGATTTTCCAGAGGAACATCCCCCACTATTGGCCGATGAAGATTCAGTCATTCAGATCCTCTACCATCTTCTTCGCCAATCCATAGATGCATCGCCTGAGGGTGAGCAAGTTGAAATCGTGTCTGGAGAACAGGTTGCTGAGGACCAGACCTTTCTCACATTTACATTAAAAGACACTGGCGAAGAAATTTCCCCCGAAAACCTTCGTGAAATAGTTCAGCTTGAAGATGCTGGCGAGCGGATACATTCAAGCGATGGCGTTGATTCGTCCCAGGGTCTCATCACTGTTAAGAAACTTGTCACAATGCTCGGTGGAAGAATTTGGGTTGAACATAAGAAAGGTTCGGGAAACATCTTCATCGTTCTTCTCCCAATCATTGAAGAGCGAATCCCCGCATGAATAAAAACCTTGTGCTCGGTCAAGATGATCATGATGAAATAATGTCATCCTGAGGGAGCGATAACGACTGAAGGATCTCGTTTTCCATTCTAGAAATTATTTGCATTCATAAAACGAGATTCTTCGTCGCCAAGGCGCTCAAAGAACGAAGCGCCTTCGCTCCTCAGAATTACATATGGGGGAACGCTCCGGTTCAGAATGACAACCCAACGTATTCATCGTGACTAACCACTAGGAGCACTTTTTCCAATTCATCAAGACCCGTTCCCACACATTTCGCAGAACCCATTTCCTATAGACTCTTGGGTCAGATTGCGATCAAATATTGAATTAAGTATCGGAAAATCTGTCCAAGTGTTCCGTCCAACATGATTCTTTAGACAGGATAGATAAAGGGCGGAACAACATAAGCATTTGTCGCGGATGTAGTAATCCGGTATATGAATGGTATCTTTTTCCTTGACAAAGCCCTAGCCATAGGTCCGTTAAAATGGAATGGTTTGAGGAGCAGCAATCAAGGTTGCGCTGGTGCGGAAAAGGATTCTGGTATCTAATTGTGCAAATCGAGTGTATGTATGACCAGAAGTAAAAAGCCTTGCCAAATAACAATTCTACATTTATCGATGTTGCTATCTTTGGCGTCTACATTAGCCCTGGCAGGCTGTTCACGTACAGGTTCGCAACTTGGACCCTTAGCAACCTCCAATCCATTTGCCACACCAACTCCCACGCCCTTCGCTCCAGCTGAGGAAATGCCTGAATTTGTACTGGCTCCTCCGGTTCCCATCCACAATCCGGATGGAACATGGGGAGGCTTCCCCGGGCCAACCGAGGCTTCCTCAGTGGAAATCCCAGCTCCAATGCCGCTAATCCCCATGCCTAAGGGAACTGTGAACATTTTGGTTCTAGGTTCTGATACCAGACCAGGATTTTATGGAAGTAGAACCGATACTGTGATGATCATCTCTCTCGATACAAAGAACAATAAAGTGCGGATGGTTTCTATTCCCCGAGACCTCTATGTTTACATCCCAGGTTGGAAGGTTAACCGCATCAATACAGCCGACCAACGTGGGGGTCCCGAAACCGTGTCCATGACCATCCTCTATAACCTGGGCATCGAGATTCACCACTGGGTAAGAGTTAGCTTCAACGGATTTATCACTGCCGTAAATACGTTAGGTGGGCTAGATATCAACGTACCCCTGACGATCGTTGATGAATGTGATGAAGTGATGGTTCGTTTCCCAGGTGGAATGAATCACATGGATGGTTATACTGCGCTTTGCTACGCGAGGGTCCGTAAAGCGAGCAATGACTTTGCCCGTACCGAGAGGCAACAACAAGTAATCAAAGCGATGTTCACTAAGGTCTTGAGTATTGGTGGAGTCTCCAAAGCCCCTAAACTCTATTCCGAGTTCGGCGATCTGGTCGATAGCGATATGAACCTTGGCCATATACTCCCGCTCGTTCCGTTGGCAGCGAGTATCGCCAGCGACACCTCCAGGATTGAAGGGTATACGATTGATTTTTCGATGGTGTCTAATTTCAGAACTCCCACCGGAGCTGCGGTATTAATGCCCAAACGAGACATCATCCTGAGCAGCCTTACATCAATTTTTTCTAATTAAGGTTCATTTGACCAACTTCCGCCTTTTGCTCCCATTGGGGTAATTTGACAATTCGCTCGCCGAGGTCTAGCATTATGCAAGTTCTATTTGGCTATGCGCAGAAATAGTCTCCCATCAAATTAGCCGGCCGAACTAAGTAATTTGCTTCATTCAAATTCTTTTTTCGAACTCGATCTCCTTTTCCATGGAGGGACCTATGACAAACGGAATGGAAGAGCTCCCCCTCTTTTCGCATCTCGCGCGTGAAATCGATCCAACTGTTGAACCTTCGGATATCGTTCGACCCGACTCAAGCCTAAGCGCTGCGGTAAATGCATGGGGTGAACATCTCGAGGAAATCGGACGATCTATCCATACAGTGAAAGCCTTCACTGCTGATTTACGCCTCTTGGGAAAATTCATCGGATCAGGCCAAGATATCGACTCGATTGGCACCCACGATATTAAGAATTTTCTGGAATGGATGGTCAATACACGCGGCGTCCCATGCAGCCCAAAAACCTACTCTCGCCGTGTGACCTCAATAAAGGCTTTCTTTCGCTGGCTGTCGGATAATGGCGTCCTGCCTGAAGATCCGGCCACGGCAATCCCTCAACAAACGGTCCTTAGCCCTTTGCCTGAAGTGCTCAACCCCGCAGAGGTTGAAGCAGTCCTTGCTGCGGCAGGATCTATGCGCTCAGGAAAGCGGCCTGACGCACGAGCATACACACTCCTTTCTCTCCTTCTGCAAACTGCAATCAAGAAAAATGAATGCCTCACAATTCATTTGAACCATATTGATTTGGTATCGCCCGAAGGGCCGATGCTCTTCGTACGTTATAGTGACGTCCGTAAACGCTATCGCGAACGTAGAATTCCATTGGGCTCTGATTGGGTTCAAGCTTATAGGGAATATGTGCGACAAATCTCACCTCGAGAACGGCTTTTCCCATATTCCCCTCGCAGGCTGGAGTACCTGCTCGAAGACATTGGTAAGGCAGCTGAACTCGAGAAACACCTTTCGTTTAACATGTGCCGCTGGACATCGTCCCTAATGGATTACCGATCTGGAGTTGATAAGAATAAGATAAGACAAAAATTGGGTATCTCAAAAATCCAGTGGCGTGAGGTCGGGAACAAACTAGATCGGCTGGCAGCTCAGATGGAGGCAGAGGGTTGGCAATGAGGGAGTTATAACTTTCACCCTCCCAGAGCTTTCACCCTCCCGGAGGTTTGCCTAGAATGGTACTCAATTATCAGGTTCCAGCAGGCAAACCTCCGGGAGGGTAGCGATAAGGAGCAAACAACCGCAGCCCGGGCATAGGAGCCCGGGCTGCTGGGAATAAGCCAATAAACAAATGGGAAGTTACAATTTTTTCACCACAATATCACCAATCACATTCGCAGCCGCATCCCCTCGATCGGCTGCATTAGACAGATGCCTGTATACCTCACGAAGCTTTAGCATATAAACGATGTGATCAACATCACGCGGCATTTTAAACAAATCCGCGATCGCCTCACGGTAAACCGTTTCAACACGATTCTCTAATGCCTTTGCTCGGACGGCATGATCGTTGGCAACATTGGGGTGATCCTGCAACCTCTGAACTCCCATATAAATCTCACGTGCCGCATCTGTGAGCAAAGACACCATTCGCTCAATGTATGATGTGGGTTCAATCTCTAGCAGCACCATTTCTTCAACGGTCGTATTAGCGTAATCGAGTATGTCGTCTACGGTCAAAGAAAGCGCAAAAATATCCTCGCGATCTAAAGGCGTAACAAAAGTCCGGTTTAATTCATCAATCAGAATCCTTCTTACCTCATCTGCCTCCTTCTCAATCAGAGAGACTTGCCGCGCAAGATCTTCATCCGGATCGGAAAGGTATTTCAGTAAGGCTTCAAAACCCTCAACCGCGTACTGCGCTTGTCGAATTAGCAATTCAATAAACCGATTAGTTTTTTTGCGGGAAAATAATTTCATCATTTCAGCCCTTCACTCTTTAAGGGATCTCTCCTTCGATATAGGCCCTTGTTCGTGAGTCTTTATATTTATCCAGAAAGCCTTGCGCCTCCACCAATTCTGCAATTTTTCCATCAAAAACGACAGCAACACGATCTGCCAAGCGAATGGCCTGGGCGACATTATGAGAAACGAGAACAATCGTAGAAGTTCCACGCTCTCGAACGGCTTGTATTATATCCTCGATTAGAGCGGCGTTGTACGGGTCGAGGTTAGCAGTGGGCTCATCAAGAAGTAACACATCAGGATCGAGAACCAATGCTTGAGCTAGCGTCACTCTTTGTGCTTCCCCTCCAGAGAGGGCGCGCGCGTTATCGTGCTCCAATTCTCGCAAGTCCAGCCGCTCCAACACAGCATCGACCTGACCCCGATCTTCCACCCCGCGAACTTTTAGTCCAAAAGCAACATTTTCTCTTACCGATCGATTAAACAGGACTGTACGTTGAAATACCATGGAAATATTGCGGCGGAGTTCCAGCGGAACAGGGAAATAGATTTTCCGGCCAGTATAATGAATCTCCCCTTCATCCGGTGATTCAAGGAAATGCAAGAGTCGAAGTAGGGTAGACTTGCCCGCCCCGTTGGGACCAATAATGGAGAGAAGCTCACCCTGATGGATTTCCAGTTGAGCAATATCCAAGATTGATCTACCGTTGTAGCGTTTGCGGATATTGTGCAGTCTATACGTGTCAATCACCTTCGATACCATCGACGCTGCCCTTGAAGCATGACGAAAATCACGTTGATAAGAAAAGATAAGCTGAGTAAGACACCCCCAAGCGCCAATGCAAATCCAAAAGCGCCTTGTCTCGTCTCAAGAACAATCGCAGTGCTTAATACTCGCGTACTGCTTTCAATATTGCCTCCGACAAGCATCGCCGCTCCAACTTCAGAGATAATCCCACCAAAACCTGCAACAATTGCTGCCACCAACCCACCCTTTGCCTCTTGCATGACGATGATGGCTTCTTGAACGCGACTCGATCCCAGCGAGATTGCACGAAGCCTCAACTCAGGGTCAACTCCTTCTAATGCTGCTACGGTCAGTCCGGCGACAAGCGGAAAGGCGATAATCGTTTGTGCAGTGATCATGGCCAGAGGGGTGAACAGCCACTCGAGCTCTCCCAGTGGTCCGCTCCTTGATAAAACCAGGTAAACTGCCAGTCCGACAACGACTGGCGGAAAACCCATTCCTGTATAGAGCAATACGGTTATTACTCGGCGTGCACGGATCTGACTTAAAGCGACAAATGCGCCAAAAGGAACCCCGACGAGTGTACTTATGCCCAAAGCAAGGCCACTCACTTGAAGAGTGGTTAAGATGACTCGGAGTAGCTCTCCAGAGCCATTATCGTTGAATGGATATAGGGCGAGAAGGATGTCTGCTAGATGCAATAGGTTTCCACAATAGATCAAGGTTGATGATTAGCCAATGGGATAAACAGTGGCAAATTATATTTCAAGTAGCCAGCAATTTTTTCTTGAGTTTCTATTGACACCAGCCATTCAGCAAAAGCCTCTGCCAGGGCTGAAGGGCCAGTGACACTACCCGATGGAATTACAGGTATCACGCTGTACTCATTGATCAAGTTAGGATCAGTGTTATTTTCAATTTTACTCCCTCCAACAACAACCATCAGATCGTCAAGATTTTCTTTGAGCGAGAGATAAGTACCCCGATCAACGAGAGTGTATGCTTTACTCTCTTGAGCGAATTGAAGTGTTTCTCCCATCCCCTGGCCAATAGCATAGTACCAGCTCGAAGACGGATCGGGATTAATTCCAGCCATATCCCAAATTTTCATCTCCTTCGAATGCGTTCCCGACTCATCTCCTCTCGACACAAAGGCAGTCATATTCAGTGCGATTTCCTTGAACGCTTTGGTTGCATCTTGGAGCCCAGCAATCCCAGCTGGATCTTCCAGCGGTCCTACAATAATAAAGTCATTGTACATGACCGGAATTCGTTCACTTCCAAATCCTGCCTCAACAAAGGCCTGCTCTTTTTCCTGATCATGCACTAGTAACACATCCGCATCCCCTCGTTCACCCAAGGAAATTGCTTGACCGGTGCCAACCGCCACGATATCAACTTGTGCGCTATTTCTTGCCTCGAAATCAGGGAGTATCTCATCGAGCAATCCCGAGTCGTACGTGCTCGTTGTTGTTGCTAAGATCAGTCTGGCAGGTTCCGAGCTGCAGCTGGATCCAACAATAACCAAGAATATAGTGATGATACTTATGCCGACACCTATCTCTCGTTGGCGCATCTGCCCTCCGGGCAAGCGTTATGTCGAGAAATCATAACGACCTGCCAGAGTATTGTCAAGTCTGCCCTTTCTTGACAGCTTCGCGCGTTCCCCAGACAATTAGGTCATGCTAGTACCCGAAAATCAAAATGGGCATCGCTCAGGATTTATCGCCCTCATTGGTCGACCAAACGTTGGCAAGTCCACCTTGGTAAACGCGATTCTCGGACAAAGCATCGCCCCTGTTTCTTTCCGGCCGCAAACCACCCAACGCTCGCAGCTGGGCATTCTCACACTGCCAGATGCACAGTTAATCTTTGTTGACACGCCTGGATTGCATCAAGCGCATCACAAACTTGGCGAACGGATGAATGATTACGCTAGAGATGCGATACGGGATGTCGATGTCATTTTGGCTATTTTCGACGCCAGCAAAGGCCCAAACGAGGAGGATGCCCTGGTTGCTGAATTGATCCAGGGCATGATGAGTGAACTCCCAGTCCTTGCTGCCCTGAACAAAATAGATCTGCTCACAAAAACTGAATTGGATCAGCATCTGGAGCATTACCAATCGTTATTGCCAGGAGTGGAGTACATCCAGATTTCAGCCACCCGAGGGGATAATATCGATGAGCTTCTAACAAAGCTAATTGAGGCTTTACCACATGATCCAAGATTGTTTCCTGAGGGAGAACTCACCGATCTGAGCGAGCGCGAAATTACCTCAGACCTTATTCGTGCTTCCGCTATGCAGCATCTTCGTGAGGAGTTACCCTACGTTATTGCAGTTCGAATAGATGATTTTAAAGAGCGCGGTGATGTAGGAGCATACATTGCGGCGACAATATTCGTCGAGAGAGATTCACAAAAGGGGATCGTGATTGGAAAGGGCGGAAGCATGCTTCGCCAAATTGGCACATCCGCACGCAAGGAAATCGAACTGATGTCTGGTCGCAAGGTTTTTTTAGAGCTGAGAGTAAAGGTTCTCCCCAAGTGGCGCAACAATCCAAATGCGCTGAGGCGCTTGGGATACCTGCCCATCAAAGACTCCAAGAATTAAGAGGATGCCAAGATTGTGAGTAAGCGAAAAAACAAAGGGTCAAAAACATCTTCATTTGGATCACCTGGAAGAGCCAGCCATGATTCCTCGAGTTTCTATGACAGCCGTTTGTATCAAGGGCTTGCTCCCGGCGAATCAGTGAAGCACATCGAACATGCCCTACCCAAGAGTGCACAAAATACTATCTTTCAAAATTCTTCTGAATCGATGTCGGAGCTACCCGATAATTGTGTTCACCTGATGATCACGTCACCCCCATACAACGTAAAGAAGGACTACGATGAAGATCTGACCCTTGATGAATATCGCCAGTTTCTACGAGTAGTACTCGAAGAGACTCATCGCGTGCTCGTGGCAGGCGGGAGAGCGTGCGTAAACGTCGCTAATTTGGGTCGCAAACCATACATTCCTTTGCACACATTTATCATTAAAGATATGCTCGATCTCGGTTACTTAATGCGCGGCGAAATCATATGGAACAAAGCAGCCAGTGCCAGCCCATCCACTGCCTGGGGATCTTGGCTATCTGCGTCTAACCCGGTGCTAAGAGACGTGCATGAATACATCCTGGTCTTTTCAAAGGATTCATTTTCACGACAGCGAGAGGGTCAGACAAGCACAATCACCAAGGATGATTTTCTTGAGTTAACCAAAAGCGTCTGGACCTTCCCAGCTATCTCGGCCAAACGGATTGGTCATCCTGCACCTTTCCCAGATGAACTCCCTCGAAGACTTATCGAGCTATACACTTTCGAGGGGGATGTCGTCCTAGATCCGTTTTGTGGATCAGGCTCTACTTTCATTGCAGCTGTTAATACGGGCAGAACATACGTAGGTTACGAAATTAATTCCGATTATGTCGAAATTGCTCAAAAGAGAATAAAGGAAGCCCTACAACAAAAGCGTGATTCGGAATAATGTCTGGCATTGCTCATGCGACTTAATGTTCCATCCAACGTGATTGTTTAGACAGGATAGAGAGAAGATAGATATGACTTATCAATCACCATTCACCAATCGATACGGCTCGAAGGAAATGCGTGCGTTATGGTCGGAGAGCGCACGCAGAATAATATGGCGCCGCATTTGGATTGCAGTTGCTGAAGCGCAAGCCTCTGCCGGGCTGGTGGATACGGCTCAACTTGAGGACTTAAGAAAGAATGCGAAAAACATTGATCTGAAAAGGGCTTATGAAATTGAGGCCGAAATCGGACATGATCTTGTTTCCGAGCTAAAAACTTTCGCAGAGCAAAGCCCAAAAGGTGGCGAAATTCTACATTGGGGACTGACCTCTGCCGATGTTCAGGATAATGCCGATGTCCTTCGACAGCGGACCGGGCTAGCAATTCTGCTCCGTGATGTGCGAGAACTCCTACTGGCATTTGCCGGGAAGATTAATGAAACGGCTGATCTGGTTGTAATGGGCTACACCCACCTCCAACCCGCTGAACCAACAACGCTGGGCTACCGACTAAGTATGTATGCTCAGGATCTGGATCAGGTCTTTGACACTCTGGTGCGAATTCACAACTCACTCAAAGGGAAAGGGATCCGAGGAGCTGTTGGCAGTGCGGCACCATTTGTCGAACTCTTTGAGAATACAGAGACCAGCGCTGAAGCCTTTGAAGAAGACGTAATGAGCGTCCTGGGCATCGATGCCCATCAAATCACGAGCCAAATCTATCCAAGAACTCAGGATTACTGGCTTCTTTGTGCGCTGTCTGCTCTTGCAGCTGCGCTGCACAAATTCGCCTTCGACCTGCGCATTCAACAATCACCTAACTTCAAGACCCTTTCGGAACCATTTGGCGAAGAGCAAGTTGGATCCAGCGCAATGCCATTTAAACGGAATCCAGTGGGAGCCGAAAAAGTTTGCTCGCTCGCTCGGAGTGTGGCAGCTTCCACTTGGGTTGCATGGCAAAATGCTTCCAATTCCATCTTGGAGCGCACATTGGATGATTCTGCCAACAGGAGATCGAGTATTCCGGAAGCGTTTTTAGCTTGTGATGAAATGCTTGCGACTTGCCTCCCGATCGTAAATAACCTGCAGGTTGATGAAAGTGGAATTCAGGAAAACATCGATCTCTTTGGCCCCTTTTCCGCAACGGAACGATTGCTCAGCGCGTTGGTGCGAGCTGGGGCAGACCGGCAAGAAATGCACGACCGTATTCGTGATCACAGTATGCGTGCTTGGGAATCTCTCGACAGAGGAGAGGACAACCCCATTATCGAGAGCCTTTGCACGGACACGGCGATATTAACCCACGTCCAGCCAACCCGCATTCGGGAGCTAATGAATATCAAAACCTATACCGGTCTTGCTCCCGAGCGCGCCCGAAGATTCGCCGCTCAAATTGCTGAAAAATTATCGCTCGTCTCCTCTGGGGAAAAAACTTCGAGGAAAAAAGGATGAGAACCCGGGATTGGCTTCTGGTCGTCCTGCTTGCTATTGTTGGTTTGATTTGTATCCGCCTGGGATTTTGGCAGCTTGCGAGACGCCAAGAAAGAATCGCAAAGAACGAAGAGATCCAAATCCGATTATCCATGCCGCCCAGTGATTTGACCGAGGATGTTCAATCCGTTCTGGATTATGAGTTTAGAAGGGTTGAGATCGAAGGAATCTATGTAAACGAGCATTCGGTCGTTTTGCGCAATAGGTCTCACAATGAGCAAACCGGTGTTCACCTGATCACTCCGCTGCAAATTGAAGGACATGAACCTGCAATCCTTATCGACCGCGGTTGGATTTCAAATGAAGCCTATATTTCACAAGGAATTGACCAATTTGAGGTTGATGGATCCGTTGTGGTTCAAGGCGTTATCCGACTTTCCCAAGAAGAGCCAAGCCTTTCCTTTCTTGCTGATCCGACCTCGGTTCCTGGTGCGCCGCCGCGCATAGAATGGCGCGTACTTAACATCGAGCGGATCCAATCTCAAATCCCCACTACGCTTTATCCGTTCTTCATCGAATTATCCGAGCATGAGAACATATCTCCAGAAATGCCAATCCCCGACCCCGAAATCGACTTGGGTCAAGGCCCTCACCTTAGTTATGCAATCCAATGGTTCGGATTCTCGGTTATTGCATTAGTTGGAGGGGTTCTATGGGTGCGAAGGCATCAGCCAGGAAAGGAATAGGTCAGCTATGAACCTATTAATCCCCAGTTTCGTCTCTGCAATAATCAATTCGCTAGCCGTGTTTTTTGAAATTCGATGGCTTGAATATATCTTCAAACCCCTAACATTGATTCTTCTCATCCTATGGTTCTATATAAAGCTTCCCCAAGAGAAACCAGTGCTTGCGTGGCTTATTCTGGCTGGGCTGGTTTTTTCTTTACTGGGAGACATATTCTTGGTCCTGCCAGGGAATTGGTTTTTAGCTGGGCTGATTGCATTTTTAATCGCGCACATAGCATACGTTTTTGGTTTCAACGTTGGAGGAGTACAAGTTCAACTACAGTCTCTGCTGATAGCTCTCATCATTCTTGCGGTAGCAACACCGCTGTATGTCCAAATGAGAAATGGATTACGTGCTTCTGGCAGCGACGGCCTGCTGCTGCCAGTGACCATTTATGTAATCATAATCTCAATTATGGTATGGTCTGCAGGTGGTTCATTCTTTCGAGAGGATTGGCAAAGACAGGCCGCTTTGCTAATAACTATAGGGGCTGGATTCTTCTTTCTTTCGGATGCAATATTGGCATGGAATCGCTTTGTAGAATCGATACCGCACGGCAGCCTGTTCGTGATCGTCACCTATCACATTGCACAGTATCTAATTACATTTGGCGTTCTTGTTCGATTGGAGCTTCTGCCGCATGGAATGTTCGGCTGAATAACGGGATCAGCATAAATCAGGTGATTTCCCCCTATTCTCAATCCTCCAGAATTCGCCTCGCGCGTTCGATGTCCTGGTCTATTTGAGCCAGCAATTCCTCAGGTCCTTTGAATTTACGCTCATCGCGCAAGCGTTCGACAAAGCTGACATGAATGGTTTCGCCGTATAGGTCCTGTTCAAAATCAAGCACATGCGCCTCGATTATGGGTTTCTCCAGGTTGTCGTCAAAGGTTGGTCGAACTCCGATATTCGTTACGGCTTTGAATCGTTCACCATTATGTTGGATCAAACACGCGTAAACGCCCGAGCCAGGATATGCGCGCTCTTCCCATATAGACAGATTTGCGGTCGGAATACCAAGTTTTTTTCCCCTTCCGGAACCACGCGTTACTTCGCCAGGAATGACAAAGGGGCGGCCCAGATATTTAGCCGCCCGCGCTACATCGCCCGATCGCAGTGCTTCCCTTACCCGAGTAGAGCTGACGATCTCTCCACCCTCATACACCGGTGGGACAACGTTCAATTGAAACCCGCGCTCAACACTTACGCCTTGTAAATACGACACATCACCCTGGCGTTGATGACCCAAGGTGAAATTCTCACCAACTGAGAGTCCCCGAAATCGAAGGCGCTCAAATATCCAACCTAAGAAATCACTCGCGCTTAGAGACGATAGCTCGCGGTCGAATCGATGGGTTATGACATACTCCACGCCCAAATCGCCAAGTTGATCTGCTTTCTCATCTGGAGTATTGATATAAAATGCTGGGCGACGGCCCAGAAGTACGACTGATGGGTGAGGATAAAAGGTTAGGACTACCGGCGGGATCGATTTCTGATGAGCTCTTTCAACCAACTGCTGAATTAGTGATCGGTGCCCTAAATGAATGCCGTCAAAGGATCCTATCGTTAATTCACAGCTCTCAAGCTCGAGGGCGTCAATGTCGCGGAAATGCTGCATATTGTGAATCTATCCCAGAAATACCTTGCGAGGATGCCAATGAGTGCCATCCTCCACTGCTTCAAGAATGGCAACTAACTCGCCATCCGAAGAGATTCCACGCGCCATGCCGCTTGAGCTCGGATCCGCCGGGATTCTATGCCCATGCCGAATTAGGTCTAGGTTTTTTTGGTTAATTTTCACAACCGGGAAATCGGGTAATGCATCGGCAGCTGGGATTACGTATCTTTCCCATTTATCGACCATGAGCCCAACTTCCAATTTTGGAAGCGGGATGGCATCATCGATGGTGAAAGGTCCAGCTTTTAATCGTTTCAATTCAGCCAAGTGCGCTCCGGTAGAGAGCATCTCTCCTAAATCGTGAGCGATCGAGCGAATATAAGTTCCCGCAGAACATTCAATTTCCAGGGTTAGATCAGGTTTCTTATAGCTTATTAATTTCAACTCGTGAATGATTACTTTTCTTGCATTTAACTCCGGCGGTTTACCTTCCCTTGCCAGTTGATAGGCGCGTTTCCCCTGAACTTTAATGGCGCTGTATGGAGGCGGAACCTGGCTTATCTCACCTCTAAATTCGAAAAGGGCTTCTTCAATATCCTTTCGCTTTGGCACGCTCCCGGTCTCATGTAGTATATCTCCCTCGGAATCATAAGTGCGCGTAGAAGCTCCAAAACGGATCACAGCGAGATATCGCTTTTCCGAGGTTGAAAGGTATTCGCTCAAACGAGTTGCTTGCCCCAGGCATAATACGAGTACACCCGACGCCCTTGGGTCGAGGGTGCCGGCATGTCCGACTTTTCTAATCCCGGTCCCCCGACGGACGATACTTACAATCTGATGGGAAGTAGGGCCAATGGGTTTATCGACAACCAAAATCCCAAAATCTTTCATTTCGCATGCTCCTGGTTGGAATAGACCAGAGCACGTGTAGCAGATAAAACGCTCTCCATAATTTGTTCCAATCCACCCTCAATCATTGCGCCTGCTGCAGGTGCATGCCCCCCTCCGCCAAATTTCGCAGCCAATGTTGCAACGTTGACACATTCTCTCGAACGAAAACTTACCTTCACACTTCCACCTGGTTGTTCAATAAAAATGATTGCCACATCAACGCCCTCTACACTGCTCAGTATGTTAGTTAAATCCGCATCATCATTGCCCTGATAACCCACTTTGGTTCGATCTTCCAGGTGCAGGCTGGTCCAGATAATCTTGTCTTCCCTTTCCAATCTGAATAAACCACATCCCCAATACTTGACTGATGCATAGGTCTGTTGAGTCAGACCCTTTTCATAGATAGTGGCAAGAGGTGCCTCGAGCTCTACTAAGTCTGCAGCCATGCGCAGCACCTTGGGCGTTACATTTTCTGTTCGAAATCCAATCGTATCAGTCACCAACCCCGCCAAGAGGTTTGTAGCAACCTCCAATGTAATGGGCAAGCCCAGTTCAGGCATCACTTCATACAGAACTTGTGTTGTTGAAGCTGCAATAGGATCAACTATGTTCACATTTCCGAACTTGGGGTTGGTGGGGTGGTGATCGATGTTAATATGAACTGTCAATTGTTTTCTATCTGCAGGTAGGCTCATGCGTGAAAGAGCGGCGCAATCGACAGCGATGAGAAGATCTGAATTATGCTCGAAAGTATCTTGAATATATTCTGCTCCAGGCAATCCTTTAAACCGGAGTGGAACCTCATCGTGAAGGACAGCGGTGGCGTGTTTCCCAGCCTCATTCAAACTTAAGCTGAGTGCCAATAATGAAGCAATCGCGTCACCATCAGGACGAACGTGGGTTATTATGGCTATGGATGTTGCATTTTCAAGTCGCGTTCGCGCAGCTGCTATTTCCGTTTTCACAATTCCTCGTCCCCATCTGGGTCCCCAGATGGGACGTCTTCCGAGGCCGATTCCTCTCTTAATTGAGCTAGAAGCTCATCGATTCTGGCTCCTTGGACAGAGGTAGGGTCGTAGCGAAAGCGGAGTCGCGGAAATACTCGCATGGGGATTCGATTGGCAAGTTGACTTCTAAAAAAGCCACCTGCACCCTTCAATGCGCCCAGAACAATGTCTCTATCATCGTCCTGGAGTGTCGAAACAAAAATCGTGGCAAAAGCCAGCTCACGATCAACTTTTACATCTGTGACAGATATGTTGCTCAAGCGCGGGTCTGAAACCTCGCGTTGAAACAACACGGAGATTTCTTCATGTATTCGCTTCGCAACCTGCCTGGCGCGCGCTTCGCTGGGCATAATCTCGTCCTTGTTAGACTACAGCCACAGTCTCTTCAGTGAAGCACTGCAGGATATCACCAATCTTAAATGCATCGAAGTTCTTCAGGCTAACCCCGCATTCGAAACCTTCGCGGACTTCACGGACATCATCCTTTTCGTGTTTCAGGGAGCTTATGGGCCCTTCAAATAACTCTTCATCTTCTCTAAGAACTCGAATTTTTGCGTTACGCAGAAGTTCACCGGTGAGCACGATACAGCCAGCAATTTTCCCAATTTTAGGGATTGTGAAAACTGCGCGAACCTCTGCTCGCCCCAACTCGATTTCATGGCTCTCAGGCTCCAGCATTCCTTTCAAGGCCATTTCAACATCTTCAGTCAGACGGTATATGATGTCATAAAATCGTATATCAACTTTCTCAGCTTCGGCGGATAAATTCGCGGCCTGGTCGGCAGCTAC
>JAGLGG010000093.1 GCA_023144145.1 Anaerolineales bacterium
ATATTGACCCGGATGTCTCCTGCAGATAAATTCTCTAATGAGGATACGATCGGCTCGAGCGAGCCTTGCGCATCAGCCTTGATGACCAACCGAAGTTCCTGAGCCTCACCAGCTTTGTGTGCTTCGAAGATTTGATCTAGGGTCATTGCCTTTTGAGATGACTTGGTTGTTTGTTCGCCAAGTTTTATCTTCTCTGCTTCAGACCTCGCTTTTCGCTCCGACTCCATTACGGTAAACAATTCACCTGCCATGGGCACATCTGAAAGACCGAGGATTGAAATCGGTGTAGACGGCAGTGCCATCTCAATTTTTTGTCCTAGATAATTAAACATCGCCCTGGCACGCCCACTTGCCGTTCCCGCAAGCAATGCATCGCCGACCTTTAAAGTTCCATTCTGCACCAGTAAAGTCGCGACGACCCCCTTGCTTTTATCTAACTCACCCTCAATTACTGTGCCCAGAGTTTTCCCATCAGGATTTGCGCTAATTTCCGAATTATCAGCGACCAGGGTGATCGCCTCCAGTAGATCCTCCAAACCGGTACGTTGTTTGGCAGAGACTGGCACGACCATTGTGTCGCCATCCCATTCGTCAGGCACCAATCCCACATCGGCCAACTCTTGCATAACTCGAGCCGGGTTGGCATTTTCCCGATCGACCTTATTCAATGCGACTATAATAGGCACCTTTGCTGCACGTGCGTGCGCAAGCGCTTCATTAGTCTGAGGCATCACCCCATCATCGGCCGCGACCACGAGAACGGCAATATCCGCTCCTTGAGCTCCTCGCGCTCGCATTGCGGTAAACGCCTCATGTCCGGGAGTATCCAAGAAGGTAATCACTCGATCGTTGTGCGTTACTTGATAGGCGGAAACATGCTGGGTGATACCTCCCACCTCGCCTTCAGCAACATCCGTCTCTCGGATAGCATCCAAAAGTGTCGTCTTTCCGTGATCAACATGACCAAGGATTGTGACAACGGGTGGGCGCTCTACCAGTGCGGCTTGATCTTCATCCTCAATCATTTGGCGCCAGAGCGGAATATCAGCTTGATCTTCCGCTATTTCTGATTCTGGTTGCGCCATTTGATGCGCTTCAAAACCGAATTCCTCAACAACGATTGCCGCCGTATCGAAGTCGATTTGTTGATTAATATTGGCCATAACTCCATTGGCCATTAATTGCTTAATCACATCAATGGGGCTGCTTTCTATACGTTCCGCAAGTTCTCTTACAGTAATAGAATCAGGAAGTTCAATCGATGTTTGCCCATTCTCGCTCATTACGACCTCCGGTTCAGACTACCCGGCCGCGCCGAGCGAGTGGCTGCGACATGCTAGGAGATTAGCATGTGTTCTTCACTCGCACTTCGGCAGGTCTAGCCAATTGGCTTGCCTTAGGCCAGCTATTCATCAAAGTTGCCGTTCATGTAAGCTGACAGTTTTTCCAACTCCTCATTTGTCAGCCCTGTCCTCAAAGCCCTACTGAGGGAGCCTTTGAGTGCACGTTCCCAACAAGAGCGCTTCTCGTGTACGTATGCTCCCCTACCAGGTGCCTTTCCGGTTGGATCGATCGAGACACCTTCGGGTCCGCGGACGACTCTCGTTAGAGAGCGCTTTTGCAATACCTCTCTACAACCAACACAGGTTCGTTGCGGCACATGCCGCCGACGTCTCGATTTGCGAGGCGTCATTGAATTGTCTTATGTATCCGGTGGTAAGAAGTAACATTGCTAGACATCATACTCTTCCCATTCTTCTCCACCACGTTTTCTTCTTCTGTGCACAATTGTTTCACCAGAGTCAGGATCAAACTCAACTAACCGTCTCTTCTTCTTTTGTTTCAGCTTTTGAGCCGCAGTGAGTACCTCTTCGCCTTCAATTAGTTGCTCTTCTGCATCCTTATCTCCGACTGCATCACTAAGTTCTTCTGCGATATCTTCAATCACCTTCTCAAAATCAGCGGGGGACTCGATCACGACGACATCTTCATCTGGTTCAACTGCCTTGTCTTTAATTACAGCAACTTCTTCGCCTTCTAGGGCAGGCTCAATTTCTTCTCCTACAACGGCTTCTTCAGCCTCCACCTTCTCAATTACTGCCTCAGCCATCGCGACGACATCTTCGACATCTCCTGGGACGGCCTCAACGACTTCCTCTGCTTCAGCAGCCTCTTCCACCTCGATTACTGGGAATTCATATTCTTGTATGGTGGTGCGGAGATGCTGCATAGCCTTCGGACCGAATCCTTGTAAACCGAGGATTTGGTCTTCATCCAGTTCCATTTGCTCCATAACCTGAGCAGCAGTTTCATACCTTGCTTCAGTAAGCAGATTTACGACACGCGTGGAGAGCCCAAGATCACTCAACGGTACCTCATAGGCCGAGGCTGGAATTTTCGTTCGAATGGCCTCTAATTTCTCTCGTAACTGTAGTCGTACTGTATCTCTCTCAGCAACAACAGCACCCTGCACACGATCCACAAAGGAAGTGAGAAGTTGGTATTCCTCCGGTGGAATAGGGCGGTTTTCCGCCTTCTTGGTTAATATCGTTTCAACCTGTTCGATTGCTTCTGACTCAGATTTTGCCAGTTTGCTAAACATGTCATCTGTAGACAGAATTCGCAACGACTCGGCGGCAGCTTCTGGCAAGCTTTTGATATCAATCCGCCAACCGGTTAATTTTGCACCCAAGCGTGCATTAACTCCGGAACGACCAATCGCTAGGCTGAGCTGGTCTTCTGGAACAACAACCGCAGCCGTCTTTCCCTTCCGAAGATCTTCATCAAGAAAGACACCGGAGACACGTGCTGGGCTCAGAGCTTTTGCAATAAATGTTGCTGAATCGGGGTTCCACTCAATTACATCAATCTTCTCATCATTGAGGTCACGCACGATCGATTGAATTCGTACCCCTCGCAAGCCTACACATGCACCGACCGGGTCAACTCCATCGCGTAAGGCAGTCACAGCAACTTTGGCTCTCTTGCCTGCTTCCCTTGCGATTGCCTTTATTTCAACCAATCCCTGATTTATTTCAGGTACTTCCATCTCCAATAATCGTCGGAGCATGTGCGGATGAGAACGCGATACTACGATCACGGGGCCACGTGAAGATTTGCGCACCTCAAGAACATAGACTCGAACTCGATCACGTACGCGAAAATGTTCACCTGGGATCTGTTGATTCCGAGGCAAAATTGCCTCGGCTCTTCCAAGCCCAATGGTCACAGCTTGCGGCGTGATGGAATGTACAGTGCCGTGTACCATATCCCCTTCTCGCTCCACAAACTCCTCGTACTGCGCGTCCCGCTCCGCCTCGCGTAGTCTCTGCAGGATGACCTGCTTTGCCGTTTGAGCAGCTACTCGGCCGAAATTTTCTGGTGTCGAATCGACCATCACAATGCTCCCCAATTCGACTTCCGGATCAACTATTGCAGCACGTTCAAGGTTGACCTCAGTTTGGGGATTTTCAACGGATTCAACAACCTCTTTTTCCACAAAAACGCGTGGCTCGCCAGAGATTGAGTCGATCCTTGCTTCAATGACTTGGGCGCTTGAGGCGTTAACAGATCGCCGGTAGGCTGATACCATCGCCGCCTCTAGGGCTTCCATCACAATGTCTTGTGACAGCCCAGATCGCTCCATTATTTCGTTGAAGGCGAGCGCAAATTCGCTCTTCATTTTATCCCTCTTCCTTTTCTACAAATTCTACTCATCTTTTTATCCACAGGTGCTATACACACAGAAAAGTGGGGGGAAATCCCACTTTTCCAGAACGGTGCCTATTCTGTACTGGGTACACAAAATTCTAGCATAGAGCAGGGCGAGTTGCAAGGTAAGGCGTTTCTAATATGTTAAAAGCAAGTCGTTTTCAGAATTCATATTGAATATCTCCAAATCGTTTGACGCTAACCCTCTGAGACTTTATCATAACGCCACAAGGTACTCTTCTCCCGATCTATTCAGAACTGCCTATGCATTGAATGGGCTTCTTGTCACTCTAATATAATTGTCACTTTAACAATGTCAAGTTTTGAGGTGAATCTATGGAAGTAGGTCTGGTTCGTCGGATCGACATTGATGCGGAGATGCAGCAATCCTATCTCGATTATGCCATGAGCGTGATTGTTGCACGCGCGTTGCCAGATGCACGCGATGGATTAAAACCCGTCCATCGGCGAATTCTGCACGCCATGCACAGTATGGGAATCCGCCCAGATTCGGGCTTTAAGAAATCTGCTCGGATTGTTGGAGAGGTTCTTGGCAAGTATCACCCTCATGGTGATATGGCCGTATATGACGCAATGGTTCGTATGGCGCAGGGTTTTTCGATGCGCTATCCCATCATTGAGGGCCAAGGCAATTTTGGTTCAATGGACGGCGATCCCGCGGCAGCTATGCGCTATACCGAAGCAAAAATGTCAAATATCGCCATGGAGATACTGACCGATCTGGATAAAGATACCGTCGACTTCTTTGATAACTTTGATGGTTCCCTTCAAGAGCCGGCTGTCCTCCCAGCTGCAGTTCCTAACATGCTACTCAATGGAGCAACCGGAATTGCGGTGGGAATGGCAACCTCCATCCCGCCTCACAACCTCATCGAGGTGTGCAACGCGCTGATCTACCTTCTCAAGAACTGGTCTAGGTCCGATAAGATCGTGCTCGACAACCTCATGAAATTCATCAAAGGACCGGATTTTCCAACCGGCGGAATTATCATTCAAAAAGGACAAGATGACGGCGAGGGGCTGAGCGCAGCCTATGGCACGGGTCGAGCGAAGATTACCCTTCAGGCGAAGGTTCATGTTGAGGAAATGGGACGTGGTCGGTCGCGCATTATCGTTACTGAGCTGCCCTACCAAACAAACAAATCTAACCTGATCGAGCGAATCGCGGAATTGGCTCGATCGGGCACGATTGAGGGCTTAACCGATCTGCGAGATGAATCAGATCGTCAAGGAATGCGTATTGTCATCGAGCTCTCTAAAAATGCCGAGGCTAATAATGTTCTAGCAACACTCTACCGACGAACTCCAATGCGGACCACGTTCAGCTTTATCATGCTCGCCTTAGTGGATGGTGAGCCCAGACTGTTGAACCTAAAACAGGCGCTACGAGTTTACATAGAACACCGTATTGAAATCGTCCAGCGCCGAAGCAAGTACACCCTTAATCGAGCGAAAAAACGTGCACATATTCTCGAGGGATTGAAGATTGCCCTCGAGAATCTGGATGATGTTATTGCGATCATACGTAGAGCAAAAGATACACCTACAGCCCACCAGCGCCTTCGCAATAAATATAATTTATCGATTGCTCAAACAGATGCAATTCTCGATATGCCGCTTCGGCGCCTGTCTGGTCTTGAACGAAGAAAGATTGATCAAGAGTATAGAGAACTACAGAAGCAAATTAAGAGTCTTGAAACTCTGCTGCGTTCAGAGAAAAAGATTCGCGATCTAATTTCCGATGAATTGGTCGAGACCAAGGCGAAGTATGGGGATCCAAGAAGAACTCAAATCGTCCGAACAAAAGGGGGCGATGATCTGGCCCTAACGCCTTTAACCGCAATTGATATCGCCCCAGTCAAGGATGCTTGGATCGTTGTTACACAGGATGGACATATCTCTAGAACCCCAACAATGAGACTTCCGCGAATGTCAGGGCGTGATGCCCCCAAGCTTGTCATCGGGGCAAGCGGTAGAGATATTCTGTACCTGTTTGACGAAAAAGGATCTGGCGCAGCGATCCCAGTGCACGTTATCCCCGAGGTTGACCAACCGACAAAGGGGATTCCAATAAACAGTGTAAGCCCATTTGGATCAGGCATAAACTTGGCAGCGGGAATCGCATTGCCGCCGGCAGAATCAACAGATGTTTCTCCTGAACAATACCTCATTTTATGCACCAAGAAGGGGATGCTAAAGAAATCAAAACTGGCTGTGATCCCAGGACCATCTGCAAAAAGCTTCACTGCGATCAAGATTGGCAAGGGTGATGCACTGGGTTGGGCATGTATGACTGGGGGGAATGATGAAATCATACTGGTCAGCCGGAAGGGGATGGCGATTCGATTCTCCGAGAAACAAATTCGCCCTATGGGATTAAGTGCGGCAGGTGTAATGGGAATGAAAATCGATGACTCGGATGACCAAATTGTTGGGATGGATAAAATCCTGCCAAGAGGTGAGCTTCTGTTAGTTACGGAAAATGGGTGGGCACAACGCACTGGGCTGAATCAATTTCCGAAGCAGGGAAGGTATGGGAAAGGTGTGTTGGCCTGGAAATCTGGAAAAGGCATCTTTCTGGCAGGTGCAGCAGTAGGTCTTTCTGACCATCGCAGCGCAGTCAAGTTCTCCAAATCGGCGACCAGATCTCTCCGCTTTGCCGATGTCGTTCGAAAGAACCGAGCAACAGCTGGAAGGCCCGTATTCGATCTAGCTGCCAGCAATCGCGTGATTGGGTTGGTGCCCGTAATTTCCAGATCACAAGTAGCTAAAGGCAAGAAGAGTTCCACCCGCGCAAAAAAGGCGTCTACTCGATCGAGAACGAAGGCAACAAAATCTAGATCCAGCACCCCCAGAAGAAAAACTTCACCCACGAAGTCAACCTCAACAAAGAAATCAACTTCGAAAACGCGCCGCTCAAGTGCAAGAACTTCGAGAGGTGGAAGGAGCAAAACAACTCAGAGCGCTTCCTCTAAATCGAAAGCAACAACAAAGAAGTCAGGTTCGCGTTCTGCATCCAGAAGCTCAAAGAAGACAAGCTAGGGCTTTGTCAAGGATAAAGATACCATTCATAAACCGGGTTTCTAGCTCCTTGACAAATGCTTATGTTGTTCCGTTCTTTATCTATCCTGTCTAAAGAAACACGTTGGACGGAACACTAAGGGGTACACACAAGGGTGAAACGACGAGGTGTCAATCAGAATTTACGGAAATTCGTAGATAATGCGATTTGCGCTGGTTGTGCAAGTGCAAGCCTCAATGGTAATGGATCCCTTCGACATCGTGCCTAAGTAGGGTTCCTCGCCATATTCAACAACCCAGCCATCAAGTGCGAAGGCTAATGTCCCTGCTGCGGGTAACCATTCTCCGTTGTAACGTCGCGCAATGTGAAAGTGAGTGCCTGTCGACCGACCCCCTTCACATGAAGGATGTCCTATCCTGCTCCCTGGTTCAACCTCAACTCCGGGGGGGATGCGATCCCGTTCTTCCACGTGAAAGAAAAGCAAGACCCAACCTGTACGTTCATCGTTATCCTGATCGAGATCCAGTATAACCGCGGCGTTCTCACTTCGAGCAATGGTGCCGGCAATTGGAGCAGTGATCCACACCTCGGATTGAGCGCAGCCCCCTTCTGCCGCAGGAGGTGCGAAATCAATTGCCCCTAAAGGCAAATTACTTCCCCAGGAAAAATGTGGTCCAGCAGAGTAATCCCAGATAACTCCAGTTTCGAATGGAAGTCCAATTTCAGGTTGAAGTAGGTTCGATGGAATGGGTTCAATTTCGTATTCAAAGGGATCACCCCAAAGATCTCGATAGGTTTTCTGAAACCCCTCCGGCCCCATAATGAAATTTAGATCATCCAAGCTATAAATTTCTGAGAAAAGGTTGTAGAGTGCTACGGTTCCCGCGTTCTGCCAAGGATCGGGGCGCAAGATATGCCCACTGGCGACGGAGAACTCATTCAATGTCCCCGCCCTCCAGCCGTAAAATCCATCATTAATTCTCCCCGCTGCCCAAATGAGCTGCCAGTAAAGCCCCTTAGAGAATGGGTCGATAACACCAAGTGGATACTCAATCTCACTCTCGTTGGGAGAAGGGTTCGATAGAGCTCCTGTTTGATACTCAAGAAGGGTGAGCAAGAGCCTTGGATGGATTGAGAATTCTTCCGAAACAAGTTCGATCACTTCCCAAGCCGGGCGGGTGTAATTGTAGAGATAATCACTCATAGAGTTGAGAAATCCCGGGCGTCCTTGAATTTCACTGGCGATGTTGAAGTTTATGGATGAAGGACCATAAACAACTTCGCTATCTGGAATGACCTTGAACGAGGAACTTCTAAGGGGAAGGAAGTATGCGGGGATAGTTAACGGCAATCCTGGAGGGAGAGTGGTCACTTCAAAGGGAATTTCGGGATTTACCTGCGTGATTTCGTTCGTGGTTGTGTTGAAATGTGCGGCGATTGCGCGAAGAGTATCGCCACTCTGTACGATGTACTCGACGAGTTCACCCGGCACTGGCTCAATCGGCGTAGTTGTAATAGCAGCCGGCGGTGTATGAGCATCTGCGGGATCAATCGTAGGTGACCGATCGACCTCGGATAGTCCATCACAACTCGCCAGGAAACACCCCAGGATTATGAGGCCCCGGAAAGCTATTTTCGAATTCATCTCGAAATGAGAGTCTCTTGTGAAGAGCAAGGACATGCCAGGACGGTTTGACCCCCCTTTATTAGTGCGCCTTCATAAGGCATGGATCCTGCTCTCGCCACCCAACCGCTTAATTCAAATGCAAGTGGTCCATCAGCTAATACCCATTCGCCGTTATACTTCCGCGCCAGATGCACGTGTGTTCCTGTGGCGGTCCCTCCTTCGCATGACGGGTGACCTATCAGGTCACCTTGCTCAATGAACACCCCTTGGTGGACGCGATCTCGCGTGGCAATATGGAGATAGAGGACCACCCATCCCGTTTGTTCGAGCCCATCTCCATCCAGATCAACGACCACCAATCCATTGTCACTGCGCACCACAAGGCCTGGCGAAGCGGCAACAACCCACTCCTCTGAATCAACACATCCCGGTTCTGCTGAAGGAGGGGCAAAATCCAATGCCGCCCAAGCCGCTTCCCTCTCCCATGCCCCATGAGGCCCCCCAGTGAATGACCATACCACTCCGGGCATAAAGGGAAGTGTCATCGGAGGTTGCTGCAGCTCGGGCTCATACAATGGGTGAAAATATTCCCACGGATCACCAAATAAATCATCGTATGTTGAGATGAATCCATCTGGTCCCACTTCGGAAGTCCAACCACTGATTGGATATTTTAAGGAGAACAAATATTGTATTGCGACCGTGCCTGCATTAATACTCGGTGCCATTCGAATATACGATCCATCTGCTAAAACCAGGTCGATCATCGTCCCTGATCGCCAACCATAATATCCTTTGCCTAATTCATTCGATAACCAGGTTAATTGCTTGTAAAGCCCCTGATATTGAATGTCCATCATTCCGATGGGGTAATTTAGCGCATCACCGCTAGGTTGTGTTGAGTTTGTTACCCAACCACTCGAATACTCGAGGAATGCCAAAAGCAATCGCGGATTAATTGAATGTGCTAGGGCAGCCCGATCAACGATCTCAGCACCACTCCGTACGAGCCCAGCGACATATTCGGTGTAAGTGTTGAGGAAACCACCCTCGGAAGAAATAAATGCACTCACATCAAAATCAGCCGTATGCGGGGAATAAACTACTTCACTATCAGGAAGTAATCGATCTGAAGGACCTGGATTCTCCAGACGATCGGGGATCACGAGAATAAGACCGGGATCAACCAACCCACCATCTTGAGGGAGCAGACCCGAAGTCGCCCGGATATCTGAAGGAATTACACCAAAACGAATAGCCAGGCTCCTGAGCACATCACCTGGTTGGCTTTCATAGAGCAGATTCTCAGCCGCGCCGCTTACACTAAGAGTAGGTGTGGGAGGTAATGTCGGCGAGGCGACCGGCGTTGGTCTTGATGGAGTCGCTGTGGAGTTCACACCAGAGCTGATTGTGGGCGTAGGAGTGGATTGGACAATGACCTGGGTCGGCTGTTGATCAATTGGGTACTCGATTGGATTTGAATTACCAGCGATCTCCACATCCCCACGTGCGCATGCCAGGGTGGCAAACACCATTGTCGATAAGGCAAAAATAATACTTCGTTTGTTTACTGATAGATCCACAATATTCAAACCCTCACCGTGAAATCTGATTGTAAGATGCTCTACAAGCGCAAGCTAGTAGGGTTGAGTCACCCAGAGTTAATGACCCATTATATGATGTACCAGCACTTGCGGCGATCCACCCTTCAAGGTTGAAAGGAACTTCCCCGTCCGCTTCAATCCACACGCCATTATACTTTCGGGCTAGATGAACATGGGTTCCTGTTGACACACCCCCTTCGCAAGACGGATGTCCGATCCGTGCCCCAGCCTGTAAATATGTCCCTGCCTCAACTCGATCTCGAGTTTCGATGTGTAGATAGACTATGCTCCATCCGGATCCCTCATTACTATCCCCACTCAAATCCTGGACCACTTGACCTGCGTCGGAGCGGGTAATCATTCCATTTGCCACTGCCACAATCCATTCATTCGACAGGATGCATCCTACACCGTTCCCAGGAGGTGCGAAATCCAAAGCTGCCCAGGCAGCAGAATTGCCAAAAGCACTATGGGGTCCTCCGGTAAAAGACCACACCTTGCCGCGCTCAAAGGGGAGTTGGAAGGAGGGCTGAATCAATCCCTCTGGTACGAGTGGCTCTACAGCAAAATCAAATGCGTCACCAAACAACCCTTGATATGTATAAATGAAACCATAATCACCAACGACTTCCCTCCACGTTTCGATGCTATAGAGCTGGGAGAACAAGTAATGGACCGCTGCCGTTCCGGCATTAATACCAGGGCCGGGGGGCACTACTCGACCATCCGGAAATATAAATGGTCCCGCCCAACCGCTCCTCCACCGGTAAAAGCCTCTATTCAATTCATTGGCAGCCCAAGATAGCTGGCTGAACAACCCCTCCCGACCTAGCTCATACCAACCCATTGGATAGTCGGTCGTTACTGCAGAAGTCACATCTCCTTGAACCCAACCGCTCTGCTGATGGAGGATGGCAATGAGGATTCTGGGGTTAATGGAATAATTCTCAGCCACCTTTCGAATAATGGCGGGGCCATCCAACAAATAATCATCAACTAGCTCAACATACAATCTCAAGTAACTCCCACCCTCGATTGATGAAAATATTCGCTCCAGGTCATTCGTTGCTGGTCCATTAACCAATTCTGAATCTGGAATTAATTTCATGCTTGGACCAGGAGATTGAGGAGTCGGAGGAGGAATAGAAAGCGTAACACCAACGCTCAGAAAATTCGGGTCGACAATATTGTTTTCCAATTGGAGGTGTTGGACTCCTATTCCGTATCTAAACGCAATGCTATTGAGTGTTTCGCCATAACGAACGACATGCGTCTCGTAATAATCACGAAGTATCGGGAGTTCACGAATCGGATCAGGAGTTGGTGAACTTTTTGGAGTTGGGATGGCAGGAGTATCAGTAGGAATTTGGATGGTTGGTTTTGGAGTTGGGGTAGGCGAAGGAGGCGGTGTCGAAGTGGAGGTCGCGGCTTCACTAGTTATCTCAACTGTTACAGCCTGATCACTGCGAGAACAAGCTGTTAGAGCGATGGCGAAAGCGATCGCAACCAACATAGATACAAAGATTTTAATGCATTCAGCAAACCCGAACATTGAAATGCCTTAATTACATTAAGTGATCGTTGCTATATTATTTATCGACCTAGTTCCCAAGCGCAAAATATACCCCACTCCGAAAAATGGTGCATTCTATTCCATGGGTCAGTTTTTATACCACCGAAGGATCCACCGGCAAAAATCCGTACCTCGCATGCTATGTATCAAGAAACGTGCCAATGGCATACTTTGTTCCCTAGCATCGAGGGTATAGGTTGCAGGAATGCCATAATGTTATGATTGTCACAAGTGCTTTACCAACGTATGACACAATTTACACCATACTTTGAGACAGAGTCCACTCTGTAAACGAAAAGAAAGGATCGGATGGTTATGCGGCGTCTAGATGGTCGAGCAAAGGATGAATTGAGGCATATTCAGATCCAAGCCAACTATGTTGAATACCCGGAAGGATCAGTGCTCTTTTCCATTGGCAATACGCGTGTGCTCTGTAACGCCAGCATCGATGAAAAGATTCCAAAATGGATGCGTGATTCTGGGAAACAGGGCGGCTGGATCACAGCTGAGTACGGCATGCTGCCAAGATCGACACACACACGCACGCCGAGAGAAACAAATGGCTTGCGCGGGAGAACACAAGAGATTCGGCGTCTCATCGGGCGAAGCTTACGTGCAGCCGTGGATTTAGATTTGCTCGGAGAACGGACATGCATCGTCGACTGCGACGTATTACAAGCTGATGGTGGCACCAGGACTGCAGCGATAACAGGTGGCTACTTGGCCATAGCCCTAGCATTCAACAAACTACACTCTGAAGGTCTTTTAAGACAGAGCCCATTGATCTCCCCCATCGCAGCAATCAGTGTTGGAATACTCGCCAACCAGGTAATTTTGGATTTGTCCTACGAGGAAGATTTCAAAGCTGAAGTTGATTCAAATATCGTCATGAACGGAGAGGGGCAATTCGTCGAAATTCAGGGAACTGCAGAGGGAGAGGCTTTTAGTTACGAGATGCTTTCTGAGATGTTATCCATGGCCCAGAAGGGGATTACTGATCTTATCGAAATCCAGA
>JAGLGG010000094.1 GCA_023144145.1 Anaerolineales bacterium
ACGCGTCGCCCTTACGACTAATTTTCAATAAGAAAGCAGTAACTAATACATCTTTTTAGACAGTCCCTACGATTCATTGACAGGATTCAGCATTCCTTAAGGTAGGGATCTTTGATAAAAGTCTAGAGCCTCCCTAGCTCCCTCACCTCCGGCCAGATAAATGGAAGCACCGACAGACCACCGATACCGAGAGAAATCGATGCGACGATCAGTTTCGGTCCGGGCAGAAATTGAAGCAATCCAAATGCTACAAGGGAACCGAGCATGGTGCCAACTGTTATTCGCGCAAGAGGGCGACCTTGATGCAGCAGTGTTGGGAATTTTCGATTAAGCAAAATCAATAGCAGTACTGCCTCCAGGGAAAAGGCGATGCTGTTACTCAGCCCTATACCGGTTGCCCCCAAAGGTCGGTACAGCAGCAGGCTGAGCCCAAAAAAGAAAAGCATGCTGATCCCAGCTGCAATTAATGGAACTCGGGCGTTCTGGCGCGCATAGAATGCTCGTGCAGCAACCTCAAGCAGGGAGTGTCCAACAAGCCCGAGCAGATAAGCTCTGGCGGCCCAGACCACTAAGTCTGTCCCTCGATCGTCAAAATTAAACACAACCTCAACTAGAGGACGGATCCCTATTATTAGTAAGAGAGTAATTGGGATCGTCAAGGCCATAATGACCCGTACAATCCGGGCGAGGCTCTGCTCGAAGGATTGATCATCATCGCGTGCGAAGAATTCTGATAATGTCGGCAGAATCGCAGTTCCGATGGCAGTTCCGATGATCGTTTCTGGAACTTGCATGATTAGCCAGCCATATGCCAGTGCAGTAACGGATCCAACATCCAGCCTGGATGCCAGATTATCTTGAAGTACAAAAATCAGGTTAAAGGCTCCTATTGTGAAAATCCTTGGTGCCATTAGACGTGCGACTTTTTGAAGCCCTGCATCTTTGAGACCAAGTTTTGGGGTCCATCGGAACCCATAGCGGATCAATCCTGGAATCTGAACACCGAGATGAAGTGCGGATCCGATAATGACACCATAGACCAAGCCGTGAATTCCAAGACCCGCAGCGGGAAGATTGATCCCTGCAATCTGAAAGCCCTCAGTTGGCGCCAAAATAACTGCGCCGAAAATCTGCCCCAGATCGAACACGACAGGAGCGAGAGCAGGGAGGAAAAAGTGTTGGTTGGCTTGTAAACTGGCAACCACTAAACCGCTTAACGAAAACAGAAGTGTAGCGATCAAATTAAGGCGCATAAGATCGGCGACGATGGCTTGATGTTCAATTGAAAAACCAGGCGCAACTCCGACCTCGGCGTGAACGATTTGCGAGGCAAAGACAGCGAAAATAAGTGATAAGAAACTGGTTATCAGGAATGCCCAGTTAGCTACTCGACTGAAGAGCTTCCAGGTAGCCTCTCGACCCGTCCGGTCCATTGTCTCCGTTAGGACGGGGATGAAGGCCATTGCCAATGCCCCTCCGGAAATTACAGCGTAAAGGAGGTCTGGAAGATTATTTGCCGCATTGAAGGCATCCAGTTCCGGACTGACCCCAAATTGTCGACCGATGATGGCTTGCCGGAATAAGCCCAGGAGCTTGTCAACCGCGAAAAAAACTGCGATGAGTAGGGATGTTCGAGCGACGTGTGAGAATCTAGAAGGATGTGGCTTTACATTTGTCTCAACAGACACCGGTTTGTCCTCTAATATCGGCAGTTGGAACTAGTGCTTTGTCAAGGATAAAGATACTATTCATAAACCGGGTTACTACACCCTTGACAAATGCTTATGTTGTTCCGTTCTTTATCTATCCTGTCTAAAGAATCACGTTGGATGGAACACTAGGTTGATGCGCCAAGACGATCGAGTTGAAATATGCTGGGTTCGAAATCGGGGTGATAGACAAGACTTGTTCTAAGATCTTGGATCGCCCCATCGATATCACCAAGGGCTTCTTTGGCAAGTGCCCGCCAGTAGTAGCTTTCCTCTAAGACCGGGTCTTCCATCACATCAAGGGTTTGATTGGCCAGATTGATCACATCGTAGTATCGACCGGTGAAGTAATATGCGAAATAGGGTCCTGTCTGATACCAAAGTGTTCGCCATGGACGGTCATCTGCATCAAGGGAAGCATAGATCCCGAAGGCCTCGTCATACGCCTGCGCAGCACCCGCATAGTCACCCAGGCGCATTAGGTTTGTTCCTCGGTTGTACCAAGCGAAGAACAAATCTCGACCAGAGGAGTTGAAGATGTCTATTGATGCCTTATCAGCGGCTTTGTAATAATTCGATGTCTCGTCTTGGTCGGGGCCCAAAATGCGAAATAGATCTTCTTCTCTATCAGGTGTGTAAATGATGATATAGGTGTAGTTGAAGTGAAGCCAGTCAGTCTCAACAATTTCATAGGGCATAAGTAAAGTTTTCCCGTCAGTGAAATCACCATTCAGAGAATCATATGCGTTGAAATGCCCTTGTGCATCATCAAATCCTGCCAACAATTGATAATGACCCACCCAACCCGTATTGTGGTCTAAACCTTTCTCGATCAAAACAGGATAGCCACCTGCGATGAGTTGCTTTACAAGATCCAGATCGCCCGCAACTCGCACTATGACATTCAAGCTAGTTTCTTCTAGGACATAGTCCGCAAGTTCATAGGGCATAACATTTTTATCTGTTGGAAGGGGTTTGAGAACAGCGTCGATATCGCGTTGATCCCCTTGCCAGCCCCAGTAAGAGAGAGCCATTGCCAAGGTTGCAGGACCGCAGTTGTTACGTTTTGTTACATACTCATGCCGTATCCCTGAGAGAAGAATCTGATCTGGAATATGAGTTGGTGTAAATGTTGGTGTTGGAGTGGCCCCCACGGTGGCAGTTGGTCCTAGAGTTGGGCTTGGTGTTGGGGTGGGAGAGGGTGTCGGAGTGAAAGCGGCCATTGTTTCTTGCACCATCGCCACGAGAGTAGGGTCGGGTGTAAATACCGCTTCCCCAGGGGGAGAAATGGCGTATTTAATTCTGGCGCGAAGCTCATCAATTCGCCAATTGACATATTCCTTCACAGCAGGAATTTGATAAACGAGAACAGCGATGAACGTCAATGCCCCAATGAGACCGAGAAGAATTAGGAGTATCCTTTGCCACGGGCGCCGACGACCTCGGGGGTTGAGGTGATACATGGGCAGATTATACCTGAGGGGTGGATTGTTATAAGGTTTCCCAAACTATGCGGGCTCGACGCATAAACTGATCGAGCCGCTGTCTAGGAGTTAAGTCGTTCGACTTTCGGCAGCTGTTGGTTGGGAAGGAGCCCAGAAAGGGTAGAGGAAAACGAGAGCGCCCGCAAAACTGAGAAGCACAAATATGATATTTGCAGGTGTCATCAGCCTGATCATAAGTGCGTTCACTTGGGCTAGAAATCTAGCGCCGAATAACTTGGCTCCGTTCAGCTCCAACGGAGATAACTTTTACTTTTATTTTTGTAAACTCTTGAATACGTTCGATATAGTGCTGGGCCTCTTGAGGAAGTTGATCCCATGCTCGGATTTCAGATAGGTCATTTTCCCAGCCTGACAACCCCTCGTATCCCGGCGTGAAACTGCCTAACTGAACGGGCTCCTCGGGCAGGTTTTCGAACTCCATCCCATCCCGCATGTAAGAGTTGGCAAAATAAATTTGATTCAATCCTGAGAGGATGTCCAATTTAGTAATGGTTATCTCGGTAAGTCCATTTACACGTGCAGCGTAACGCAACAGGACTCCGTCCAGCCAACCGCATCGTCGAGGGCGTCCAGTTGTTGTTCCATACTCATCCCAGGGATTCTTTCCGGTTCCTCTTAAGTAGTCACCGATTTCATCATGTAGTTCAGTGGGAAATGGACCTTCACCAACGCGGGTTTGAAAGGCTTTCGCGACGCCAATTACTCGTCGGAGGTGAGTGGCTCCAACCCCAAGTCCGAGTAGCGCGCCAGGAGCGATGGGATGTGAACTGGTGACGAACGGATAAGTTCCATGGTCTAGGTCTAGGAGAGTACCTTGAGCACCTTCCGCAAGGACGACGACGTCTTTCTCCAACGCCTCGGCGATCAAAGCGCCAGTGTTAGAGATGTACGGCAGCAGCCTTTCAGCATACTGAACGTATGCATCTCTCGCTGCTTTTGGATCTGGGGGCTCGATATTGTAAAGTTTGATGAGCACATTTCCGAGGCGCTCAACTTGATCCATGATAAATTGACCCAATTGATCGGGATCAAGCATTGCTGCTGCGCGAATTCCTCGGCGAGCGCTCTTATCCGCGTATGCGGGTCCAATCCCCCGCTTTGTTGTGCCTAATTTCGCCTCCCCGCGTAATTTCTCTTCCGCTCCGTCGAGCGCAATATGGGCAGGAGAAATGATGTGAGCAGCTCCAGAAATCTTTATCCTTTCAGGACCTACGCCAATCCCAACTGCAGATAATTGATCGAGTTCGCTTATTAGTTTCGCAGGATTGAGGACCATCCCGCTTCCCAAAACACATGTCGTATGAGGATGGATGATGCCGGAAGGGATGATGTGAAGCTTGAAGATTTGGTCGCCCACAGAGACGGTATGGCCCGCGTTATCACCACCGCTAAATCGAGCGACAATCTCCGAATCGGCGGCCAGGAGGTCAGTTATTCGACCTTTACCTTCATCGCCCCATTGTGCACCAACAATGACGTCAAGTGGCATGTTTTTCTCCAGGCGGAGTATATCATGAGGTATATGGCCAAATGTCGGGCGATTGTGGATGTCAATTTGTCGACTGGATGATTTGTAACTGGTATCTGGAACCTGGGAGCAGTAATCAGGATTATGGTTCAAATAATGGAATTCTCAGTCAAATCTAGTACCCGGGAAATCCTTATAATAAAACGAGTTGACCAATTGACTGATCAACCAATCGACGTATCAGTTGTATTCTCGAATACATAAATTCTCTTGCTGGGTGAGTAAACTTTCCTTGTGGGAAAGCTATCCATTCTCCTCCTTTTACCTTTGCTGATTTCTGCTTGTGGAGCAGCTACTACTGCTATCCCCAGCAGCTCTACCAATACGCCTCAGGACACACCAAGTGAAGTCATCCCCTCAGATGGGCCCGGCATTTCGCCAACCCAAGGATCTTCTAATCCAGAAGAACCACGCACCAATCCGCGAACCCCAATTATCGGGGAATATTCATTCAGTCAACTGCTTCCTTTTGATGGGATTCGACCAGTATATGATCCTGAATTCACTTCCCCGGATGGAGTTGAAGGGCTCCTAGAGGACGACGAACTTGTTTTAGGAATTTCACTTGGGGATGAGGCGAAGGCCTATCCGATCTCTGTGCTTCGATTCAGAGAAATGGTCAATGATGAGATGGCCGGCATTCCAACTTTGGTGACATGGTGACCGATTTGCTACACCGGTCTCGTGCACGACCGGAGAATTGATGGAGAAGTTCACACCTTCGGGAACGCGGGCGCTCTTTTTATGCGCGCGATGACTTGGTGGGATCATGAGACGGAATCGATCTGGTCCCAACCTTGGGGAAGGGCAATCCGAGGTGAATTGAAGGGCATTGACTTGTTCCTGCTGCCTTCCCAACTCACTACATGGGCAAGCTGGAAGGGAGAACACCCCAACACATTAGTGATGATTAACGATTTGGATCGATTGGGTTTCAACCGGGTGCGCTTCGATAGCGATTTTGTGATTGGGCTTTTATTAGATGGTCATGCGAAAGCTTACTATTTCGAGGATGTACTCGAGGCATCAGTCATCAACGACGAATTCGCTAATTTTCCCGTTGTTGTATGGGCTCAAGGCGATCGTTTTCATGCCTACGTCCGCTTAGTTGAGAATCAACTGCTTACATTTCGGTGGGAGGGGGGGAAGCTCATCGACAATGAAACTGGCTCCATTTGGAATGAAGCGCTCGGGTTAGCCGAGGATGGAACGATGAAGGGACAGTCCCTTCAACCGGTTCCTTCATCTACAGCATTTGATTGGGCCTGGTTCGACTTCTATCCTGAATCTGAGTTGTATACCCCATAGCTCCTTGTACTATACTTATCTGAACCTAAAATGTCCTAATATCTACCACGAAGGGAAGAAGCGTGAATAGCGATCTTGTTGCTCGATATAACTATGATGAGTTTACTCCTGAGAAGTTTTTACCTTGGATGCGATTTGAGTCCAGCCCTCAACTCGGGGAAAAAGGTCCGGACTTCTCGCTTTGGGAGCTGGATGGCACTGAAACTACCTTGAGCGAATGTTGGTCTGGATATGCTTACCTGATAGTCGAATTTGGAAGCTTCACCTGACCGTATTGTGGGATGGCGGCGCTATCCATGAATGAGATTGCCAATCAATATGCTGAACAAGGAGTAGGATCCATTTTCCTTTATACACATGAGCCCCATCCAGGAGAAAATTACTCTCATCTCACCTCAATGGAGCAGAAGTTTAATCATGCCAGGGATTTAAGGGACAAATTGGGAGTAAATCGCTCAATCCTGGTTGATTCCCTTGATGGGGCTTGTCATCGTGAGTATGGATCCATGCCGAATATGACTTGGATTTTCTCGCGCTCCGGAATTCCCGTCTATAAGTCCGATTGGACTGATGCGGCAAGTGTTGCCAACGCGGTGGATTATTTTGTGGGAGTACGCCAACGAAGACGTGATGGAGAACGTCTGGCTCCATTTCAGGTGCAGAGATTGGATTTTCACAATCAGGACTGGGATGCGTTTTACGAAGGTCTTGCTCGTAACGGGCCTAAGGCCGTTAGGGAGGTTGACGAGGCGTTTGAATAGAAATTTGTGTGCGTGATTGTCTTCAATAGAAAAACATCTCCAATTGGAGCTTATGAACTTAGTTCATCAGATAGCATAGGGCAGGTGGGTGAATTCTGTTCACCTTGAAACCCGACCTACTGCTCATACTAAGCAACCAGATTGCCCAGCATCATAGGACTTGCGCCACCCTACACTCTCAGACATGAACCGACTATAATCCGAGATGGAGCGGAGGTCCAAGATGCGTGGACGCCAGATCCACCTAGGGGTATTTTCAATAATTCTTTTAGGGATTGCCTTTGGTGTTGCGGGGACTGCCCGGGCAAACCCAGACGATGCTCCTTTTCCTCAACCGACCCCATTCCTCACCCCGACACCAGGACCAGACGGACGGATTATCTACATCGTACAACCTGGGGACACTGTATGGGATATCGCTGCAATTGCAGGAATTACTAGAGATGAGTTGCGTGCCCTGAACGGAATTCAACCCGGAGATTTTTTAGTTGAGGGCATGCAGTTGCTATTGGGTTTGGCTGGTCCCGAGGCACCGACGCCGCTGCCAGACGAATTTACTTCTCCAACTCCAATCGAACCCAGCCCAACGCCCTTGTTCAACACAGGAGAGATATGTGTGTTGCTCTTTCTGGACGCAAACGGAAATGCTCGCCTTGAAGAGGATGAAGTCGTTGTAACCGATGGTCAGATCAGTGTGGTTAATGCCAGTGGGGTTCTGGCTGCTGAAGCCACAACAGGGGAAAATCCTGAGGGCGAGTGTTTTGAAGGGCTGGAAGCTGGAGATTACAATGTAAGCGCGGCAGTTCCTCCAGAATACAACCCTACAACGACAATGAACCTGCCCATGCGATTGCAGGCGGGCGATATCAAGTATGTTCAATTTGGCGCCCAACCGAGTGCTGCGCTGATCGATCAAATTGATGGTGGGGCTAGGGGGAGTTCAATTTGGTTTGCCATATTTGGAGTTCTCCTGCTGCTTTCCGCAGCTGGACTGGGAATCTATGCCTCTCGCTATGGACGTCGAAGGTCAAACCTTCCTTAAAATCACAATTTTGGCGATAACTAAGCGCCTTACAATCCCCTTACAAACCACCCAGTTTTAAATCATAGTTTCCTATAATTGATTATGAATTAACACGTGGATCGTCCACGTGTTCGAGTCGGTAAGCTCCCATTCGGGAGCACAGAGCACCAGGAGGTGGGTATCGCGGAGCTCTAAGGAGTTGGGTTCCAACCCGAATTTGAAAAGCGAGGCTTCCTGCCGCTGCCTCGCTTTTCGTCTTAAGCCCGAGGGCTTTTTTTATTTAAGAATAGGAATTGGGAACTAGAGAGTGGAGATTAGGAAATTAAGACAGAAGACGAAATACATGTTTTTGAGCTGAAAGCTGACGGCTGATAGATGGTTGCTGACTGCTAGTTAACCTGATCACATCTCGATATACGTTGTTTATGGGAAAAAGCCAGAATATGCGTAGCAAGCTACGGCGTAGCTCGCTGCGGGGTTTTTCACTTGACCATATATCCCTCCTCTCGCTTTGAGAGTAGTTTTTCGGCGCACTCACAACTAGATTTCAACTCCGAGTGACTTGGAAATTATGAAAAGGGTGGTTTAATGGGTAGGTTGCTTGAAAGAAGTGCAGTCTCAGCCTGAGCAAGTAAGTTTTTTGGCCGTACGAATAGTTAGGAGAACGTGTGAGTTCAATGTTTAACAAGAGTCGACGAAGAGGACTAAAGCAGGCGATAGAAGAAGCAACCGACGTAGAACTGCGGGAGTTGCGTACGCAAGTATCGGAACGACATGATCTGATCGCACAATTAGAAGCCGAGCTCCTGGAGACGCGAACAGAACTCACGTTGTTTGAACGCCGGTTAGAGGCTGTGTTGGGCAATTTAAAGCACACTCTTTCCGTTTTCAAGGCCAAGTTAGAAAAGGCACGAAGAAGTGCAGAATGGAAAGCGCAGTGGGGCGACCGTGCTGATTCTGAGGATCTACCTGAAGATGTGGTTGAGCAATTTCAGCGCAAATGGAGGCGACGTGAAACACCCTCCGCTCCCCCACTGGAAAAACCCCTCGACGATGAAAGCAAGGCTCAGTTGAAGACAGTTTTTCGGGCTTTGGCGAAACGCTTCCATCCAGATCTTGTAATGGATCAAAAAGAAAAACAACGGCGCGAGCGAATCATGGCTGATGTAAATCAGGCTTACGCAGCAAACGATTTGAAAGCCCTGGAAAACATCAAGGAAAAGCCAGATTTCGTGGAAGTTGAATCGGATAGGTCGCGTGATGAAGAGGTGGATCATCTTCGGAGAGAAATCTTCCGTCTTGATGATGTGGCTGCGAATTTAGATCAGACCCTGCTTGACTTGGTGAATTCACCAACTGTAAAACTGATGCTTGATGTGACGATGGCCAGGAATGAGGGGCGCGACCTTTTGGCGGAGATGGCCGCAGAATTGAATAATGAAATAATCAGGATCGAAACTGAAATTGAAGCCTATGAGTAGATTTCGAGAGTTTGCATTCTGAGAGACAAACGTAGTAATTTCACATGCAAGTTTAGATAATGTTATCTTTTATACTATGAGCGCACGAAAATAAGTTACTCTCGAAGCGAGTGGAGGCGTCCTCTTCTTTCAATTGGTCGTTTCTCAGTGGAGAGTCAAGCTAAAAATTCATCTAATCCGAGTTAAAAAACATAATCTGCTTATGCGTGAAACTATATGCTAGTTAGCTTGAAAAGTAAGATTCACGACTTCATTCACTTGAAATTTGGGAGTGATATCGTCCTAGCGACAATCTTATTTCTATTTAATATCTTTCTCATCTATGCAATATTTTTCCCAATCATGAGCGATATCAACCCCTGGGATGAAGC
>JAGLGG010000095.1 GCA_023144145.1 Anaerolineales bacterium
TATCTGATAATCCACTTGCATCCCTTTTTTTTGGAATTACATATTTACCGTTCCGAAATTCTACATTCTGGATGCTGAAAAGCATTTCCCTAGCGAGATTCCTTCTTTTCTCTCTCATCTGGTGGTCGACCTACCTTGTGGCGAAGGAACTGCGTGAATTCTCTCCACCAATCATTGTCCTCGGGATCCTATTCGTCACGCCGCTGTCGATTGAAATGATGCGGTTTCCAACTGACCCGTTGTTCGTCTCTCTCGCGGCACTCAGCCTTTGGCAATTGCTTTGTTATAAACATACCAAGGGTAGACGACATCTTGCACTCGCATCGATTCTTATGGCTCTCGCAGCCCTGGCACGCGTAGATGGCCTCATCCTCTTTGCAACATTGTCCTTCCTCGCCATGGTAATAAATTTTGAGCGGAAAAAAATGTGGAGTTCCATAGCAGCAGTCCTTGTTCCCTTCGTCATAATCATAGGGGGCACAATTCTTATTCGTGGCTTGGTAACGGGAAATTATGAAACCGGTATTCCCGAGCGAACGTACGCTAATTTTGAGTCGGGACAGCAAGTAGTCTTCCAAGGAAGTGGTGAATTAAATGCCGTGGTTGAATCAAGGATCGAAGCCAGAAGGCTCTTCGGGACTGCGGAAGAAAATGATAATTCCCCTTTCAAAGCGATAGCGAGAAATTTGGATGCGTATGTACAAAGACTTTTAGCGACAATAAGAGCTTTGCCAGCTACACTTCTTCGTGCCTATGGGATTCGTTTCGCGGCCGTATTGCTCTACCTGGTAATCCGAGGTGCAGTTGAGCTCATACGTGAGAAAAAGTACGTCACGCTAACCATCCTAGCCCTATGGCCGACTCACCTGGCATCAGGTTTAATTATCACGATCTTTCGGACCGGGCACCTTCAATTCCCCTTCTATATTTTTTTCGTGTTGGCAGCAATAGGGATATGGGCGATTAAGAAGAATTTCTCGAATATGCTTGAGCTTTCGGTCGCTGGCGGGTATCTAGGGCTATTATCCTTAGTTGGTTTAGCTGGCAATAAACTTGCGGTTTTCTACGGAGCAGCAACTTTCCTTGGAATTCTTCTAGTACTTGTAATCCTAAAACGGAGCTATGCAATTCGAAGTGCGACAGCATTACTATTGCTTCTTTGTGGAGGATTGATTATCCGAGGGGAATTTCCAAGCCCTATTCTGCGGAATTTGGGTGACGATCCGAAGGAGAAAAGCATTCAATTTTTGGTAGAGAACTTCGAGCCTGGAACATCCATCGCAGCTGGTTCACCAGGTGTAATAATGGCATCTAAGATGGGTTATGCAGGATTGAATGCCGCGGATGTTCCCACCAATGTGAGTCCCTTGGAATTTAAAGAGTGGTTACAAGTGCAGGATATTTTGGTAATTTACATTGATCATAGCTTGTATCAAGACGCGCCTAAAATTTGGCAATTAATCGAACCCTTGATCGGGGAGGGGTATCAGAGGCTTTTTGAGACAGAACAAGGCAATTATCAGGTGCTTGTGATCGAATCCTGACCCAAGAGTAGATCGCTAAATCAAAATTTCTTAAGCATCCTTATATTCATCGCTGGATTACGTATATCGCTGCCCAAAGGTCTTCTGACAAATCGACTGGACAAGAGAATTTTTGTTACCCAGCTGCGAGCATTTGTCGGAGGATTGTGTGCAGAATTCCGCCGTTGCGATAGTATTCAATCTCGATTGGCGTCTCGATTCGAACACGAACCTTGAATTCTGTCGTTTCCCCGTCATCGCCTTTTGCTTTCACTTGAAGTAATCCGCCTGGGGCTAAGCTGTTGCGCAGATCCAAAATGTCGAATCGCTCATTTCCTGATAAGCCAAGACTCTCCACATTCTCCCCCGGCATATGCTCCAAGGGCAGTACTCCCATCCCGATCAGATTCGAGCGATGGATTCTTTCATAGGACTCTGCAATGACCGCTTTAACTCCCAAAAGCATAGTGCCCTTCGCAGCCCAATCTCGAGAGGATCCTGTTCCATACTCTTTTCCTGCCAAGACAATCAGGTCGACACCATCTGAGCGGTATTGATTTGCTGCCTCGTATATGCTCATGCGTTTGGAAGTCGGCAAATGCAGGGTGACGCCTCCCTCAACTCCTGGCACGAGAAGGTTTTTCAAGCGGACGTTCCCGAAAGTGCCGCGCAACATAACCCTATCATTCCCTCGTCTTGAGCCAAATGAGTTAAAGTCCCGCGGTTGGACATCATTTTCAATGAGAAATTTCCCGGCAGGACTGTCGACAGGAATTGCGCCGGCAGGAGATATGTGGTCTGTAGTGGCCGAATCACCTAATAGGACCAACACCCTCGCTCCACGGATTTCCTCGATTTTTGGGATCTCTGGTGTGAGGTCGCTAAAGAATGGCGGCTCTTGAATATAGGTAGAGTCCTCGCTCCATGAGTACAAATCCCCGCCCGTAATTGGGATCGCGTTCCATGCTTCATTTCCTGAATACACATCGGAATAGCGATGGATGTACATCTCCGGGCTCAGTGAGTGTTCGATCACTGCATGAATCTCTTCTTGCGATGGCCACAAATCTGATAGAAACACTGAGTTTCCGTTCAGGTCCTCACCGAGAGGTTCAGTTACCAAGTCAATATCGATTGTTCCGGCGAGTGCATACGCGACCACTAGAGCTGGGGAGGCCAAATAATTTGCCCGGATGTGCGGGTTGATCCGCCCCTCAAAATTTCTGTTTCCAGAAAGAACCGCGCAAACAACAAGATCATCCTGATTAATCGCCTTTACGACTTCAGTAGCTATTGGCCCGCTATTACCGATGCAGGTGGTGCATCCGTAACCGACAACATTGAATCCCAACTTGGCCAAGGGCTCCAATAAATCTCCCTCACGAAGATATTCGGTAACAACACGAGATCCCGGAGCCAGGCTCGTCTTCACATAAGGCTTCACACGAAGCCCGCTCTCAATTGCCTTTTTAGCGAGTATTCCGGCTCCAACCATCACAGATGGATTTGATGTGTTAGTACAAGATGTAATTGCCGCGATTA
>JAGLGG010000096.1 GCA_023144145.1 Anaerolineales bacterium
CATTATTGCTCTACAAACGCTTGATTGGTCGGCAGCGAATTCCATCCCTACTATTAAGCGTGATCCTTCTTGGTCTGTGGTACGGTGTGAGCACCGAATCTCTTGATTGGCCTACACCAATCATCGCGGATCTCATGCTCCCGGCGGGTCTTCTCAGTTTGGGGTTCTTGGTGTTCACGCTCATCGGTCCACGCCAAGCCTTCGCCCAACCGTTGGATGATCACTTGCGTCTGCAGACGCCAATTTTTCGGATCAAAATCCGGTACGATCAGATTCTCAACACGCGACCGGTCAAAATGGGCAGGGTGTTCCCTCCAACCTCTCTCACAATTGGCCGGCGACATTTTCTTTCGAAATATCTTGGGCATACGGGTTTATCAATTGATCTCAAGCAGCAGCCCCGATTCAAATTTTTTCTTTTGCTCTTCTTTCACCCCTTCAGCTTCTCTCCTGACGCCCCAGGGTTTATCATCCTTGTCGAGGATTGGATCGCATTGAGCCACCTTCTCTCCACTAAAATCGATTCATGGAGGACCACGCATCATGTTCCGGAGAGGCCGTTGGTGAGTACCGCGGCGCCGATCATCGAGCAGTTGCGCAAAGAAGAGAAAAAATGGTGGCAGTTTTGGTAGGGGCGTCTGAGTGGTGATTGATCACGCCTGACCCCACAGACCGGGCGTGGGAGCCCGGACTGCTGTTACGACATGGCGGTATATTGTAGAGGCGCAATTTATTGCGCCTGATCCCACTCATGAAAAGCCCCATCATTCCTAGACGCCCAGCGGGGCGTCTCTACGAAACAATACATAATCCTTCGGAGAATGGTTCCAGACTTGGTAAATAATACATAAACCTTTGACTCACTCATGCCAAGGGCTATACTCAATTAAGATTTCACGCATAACTCATTCACAGGAGGGACGGCATGTCCTTTACATTCACATGGTACGGTCACGGCTGTATGGGCCTCGAAATCAACGAGAAAAAAATTCTCGTCGACCCATTTCTCTCCGATTGCCCCACCGCTTCTACTACTCCCGAAGATGTACATGCCAATTTCATCTTGATCTCTCATGGTCATGGAGATCACATTGGCGATTCCATTGAGATAGCCAAGCGGACCAAGGCGCTGGTTATCAGCAACTTCGAAATCTCCACATGGTTCCTGAATCAGGACATCGAAACCCATGCTCAGCACATTGGAGGAGGTTTCCACCACCCCTTCGGCTATCTTAAATTGACCCTGGCACTACATGGCTCGCTATTGCCGGATGGATCCGACGGCGGGAACCCTGCTGGATTTCTCCTTACAACTGCGGATGACAAGAAAATTTATCTTGCCTGTGACACTGGTCTGTTTGGTGACATGCGTCTGATTGGAGAAGAAGGCATCGACCTCGCCGTGGTACCCATTGGAGATAATTTCACGATGGGCCCGGACGACGCCCTGCGGGCAGTCAAACTTTTGAACCCTAAGAACGTGATCCCTGTGCATTACGACACCTGGGAACTTATCGCCCAAGACGCCAATTCGTGGGCTGAGCGGGTGAGGCAAGAGACCAACACCCTCGCTCATGTTCTCAATCCAGGACAGAGTTTTTCACTCTAGAACAAGGTCAACCATTATTATCCCTGAGCAAATTCGACGAATCGTTGCACCAGGCAGGCTCTCATCATGAGCCAAGTGATGCGCTGGCGAGATCATGTCAGAATAAATATCCTTTGGCTGGGTCTCAATATTGAAAATGGCAGTATCACTCCTGTAATATTGCCCTATCTGGTAGCTTTATTCGTCGCGGACGCTCAAAAGAATACACACTTAGCCACCATCCGTGTCATCAGCCTTGCCGTTGCGATGCTTGTTCAACCAGTGTC
>JAGLGG010000097.1 GCA_023144145.1 Anaerolineales bacterium
GTCATTATGGTTCAAAGTGCGGTCAACATCACCTTTGGCGCGCTGATTGGGCTCATCCCTGATCTTGTCCCGAAAGAACAGCGTGGGCGCTCTTCCGGGGTGAAAGCAGTGCTTGAGTTGCTGCCGGCGTTCCTGATCATCTTGATTGGTCCGTGGGTTGATAGAGGGCAAATCTGGCCTGTTATTGGGATTGTGATCTTTGCCCTTGTGGTCACTATGCTGATAACTGTTCTTTTCGTCGAAGAAGATCCGTTGGAAGTGACTCCTAAAAACGATGTCAGGGACAACATTCGCCGTCTAGTTGCTCTTATGGCCATTTTTGTGATAACCACTCAAGTTGCCGTTTGGATTGTAAGAAGCAGCAGTACCTTTCTCGCGGAACGGGGGGCGGAGCTATGGCAACAAATCACTGTGATCGGTTTGGCCGGGCTCATCGGGATGGCGGGATCAATTTTCGTTGGCGTCTATTTTGGCGCCTGGGTAGGGATCGGCAAAGGTGCACAAGGTCATAGACCCTTCATCTGGTGGGTCGTCAACCGTCTGTTGTTCCTGGCTGCGGTAGGATCCATTCAAGGGTTTGCCTTCTTCTACATGCAGGATTACTTATCAGCTGAAGATCCGGCTACGATGACCACCACCTTGCTTGCGGTTGTTGGCGTTCTGCTTATCCCTTCCGCACTTGCGGGGGGGCATCTCGCAGACCGCGTTGGCCGCAAACGCCTGGTTGCTTATTCCGGTCTTATTGCAGCCGCAGGTAGTCTATTGCTCCTATTTGCCACAAGTTTCCCCCTGGTGGTCTTGAGCGGCTGTATCATTGGCGTCGGCACCGGTCTTTTCATGGCAACCAGTTGGGCTTTAGGGACCGACCTCGCGCCGAGAGCTGAAGCTGGACGCTATTTGGGGATTTCGAATTTGGCTGGTGCAGGTGCCGGCATTGTTGGAGCGGGAATAGGAGGTCCGATAGCTGACTTTTTCAACAGCATCCAACTTGGTCTTGGATACTTGGTGATCTTCGCACTCTACGCTTTCCTGTTCCTCTTGTCCGTCATCGTGTTACGGAATGTCCATATCACCAAGAGTGATACTTGAAAGTGTGAGAGAAATCGAATACCCTGTGAGCAATGACACATATACCCTCCACGCCGAGAGAAAATAGGAGGAAACTTATGACAACCGGAGAACGCGTAGGGGAGGTCACTCACTTTTTTGGAAAAATCAACGTCGCGGTGCTCGACCTTTCCAAGGACCTGAAAATTGGGGACACAGTCCATTTTTTCGGTCACAACACTGATTTCCACCAAGAAATCAGTTCTATGCAAGTCGAAAACGAAGTGGTGACGGAAGGCCAGGCAGGAACGGAGGTCGCAGTCAAAGTCACACAGCGTGTACGACGGGGCGATGCTGTATTCCGACTTACTGCGGAGCCCTAGATCTCGGTCAGTTTAAGCGCATTTGTACGACATGTTGATGCTGCTTGGATCAATATCACCAGGAAGTGGTGAAATGTTGTCGCTTGCCGTTGTTCATTGTATACTTTTTATCCACATTGCAATCTCAAGGAATTTGTGCTTATGAAGGTATCTTGCCTGCAAGAGAATCTGGCTCGCGGCCTTAGCACCGTCGCTCGAGCCGTCGCACCACGAAGCACCTTGCCAGTTTTGGGAAATGTGCTCATTGCAACTGAAGATGGAAGGCTTCGCCTCTCAGCTACGAATCTGGAGCTAGGGATCACGTGCTGGATCGGCGCAAAGGTGTTGGAGGAAGGATCAACAACAGTACCTGCTCGAACTTTTGTCGACCTCGTGAACACGCTTCCCAACGACCAAGTGGATATGGAACTCACTGTGCGCACCCAATCCCTAAACGTACGTTCCGGCGCATTTAATAACGACATTAAGTGCATTGATGCTCAAGAATTCCCCCCTCTGCCGCCGACCGACCAAGAGGACGGCCTGATTTTAAAAGTGAGTGACCTGCGGGAAATGATCCATCAAGTTGCATTTGCAGCCTCAACTGACGATGCTCGGCCAGTTCTGACAGGCGTGTTGGCAGAACTTAATAATGGGAAACTTACTCTTGCAGCCGCGGATGGCTTCCGTCTTTCTGTCCGCACAGCTGAATTAGACTCACCGGATGTTGAACCCTTCAAGGCAATCATACCTGCCCGAGCTCTCTCAGAACTTAGCCGGGTTCTCAGCGATGGGGAACAAGAAGTTACGATGATGCTCCCCTCCGGTCGAGGACAGGTGATCTTCCGGGCGAAAAATGTGGAAGTTGTATCACAATTGATTGAAGGTACTTTCCCTGATTACGCCGGCATCATCCCTACGGGCCATGCGACCCGCAGCATAATCTCCACCGCGGCATTCCGTAAAGCATGCAAAGCTGCAGAAATCTTTGCCCGTGAAGCCGCTCATTCAGCTCGACTTAGGATCAACCCCGGTGGCGAATTAGAACCAGGCACATTGGAGGTCTCGGCAACCTCCGCCGAAACGGGTTCAAACGAAACTGTTGTTGAAGCTACGATCGATGGCGAGCCGATTGAGGTTGCCTTCAACGTACGCTTTTTGGTCGATGTGCTCAGCGTCATCGACAATCCCAATGTGTCTCTTGAAACTTCGACACCCTCCTCGCCGGGCGTACTTCGCCCAGTCGGTAGGGATGATTTTCTGCACGTCGTCATGCCAATGCATCTCGGACGTTAAGCTCGAAGCATTACACAACCAAGTAAAAGTATCAACATCGCCCGGAGGGTAGTGACTGGCAAACAGTCATTTCAATGGCTCCGGGCTTTTTTTTCTTGACGCCAGTCGGTAGAATCAGGATGGATTACGGAACACGCCCAGTCGTAAATCGTGGGTGAACCACCCATGATGCGCCCAACCAAAAGATAGTGCTCCAGAACTGCGCCTCAAACAAATTGGAATGGATTCAATATGGTACTCGACCCATCACAATTCCCTAAGGTACTCACGGTCTATCTAGAACTAAGCAATTACCCCACTCTCGCTCCTCTCATTCGCGAGCGGATGCGCAGAGAAATGTTTAAACGCAAAGTTATCAGCCCTAAGGCATTTGAAAGTGAGGTTCAAGAGAAGGCGGTCCAATCCCAGCGAAGGGAAGGGGTGGTCGATCCACTTGCTGAAGAAGCTCCTGATGTGTGGGCAAATCGGCTGGCAATAATCCGTGATAACCTCACCGACTTTTACTTCGCCTACAACCTCCCACATGACCTATTTGAAGACCTGCTGCGTGAGGTCCTGGCGAAGCGTATGCCCTCCCAGGATGTCGTACTAACTTTCCATCCGGAACTCGCTCCCTGGGATATGTTATTCGCTCAGGGGGAAGCTTTTGAAGCTCTTTCACATGAGGAGCTTCGACCAGTTGAGCATCATCTCAAAGAGATCAAAGTAGTTTTGATAAAGGCCATGATCAGTGACCATCTTGAGTATGTGGGCATTGCAAAAGATTGGTTTGATATCTCTGATCTTCAATCCATTCGCGCTTCCCGACTTGGACGGGGCAAAATTGGAGGGAAAGCTGCAGGCGTCATGCTCGCTGAAACCATCCTACGTAAGAGCAACCGGCCCGATATATCCGGGAGCATCCAGATCCCACTGTCCTGGTTCCTGGGTGCAAATGTTTTTTACCGATTTACTCAAATGAATGAGCTGCTTGCATTTAGCAATCAAAAATACAGATCCGAGCAGGAGGTCCGGGAGGAGTATCCTGAAATTTGTGAATTCTTCAGAAAGGGAACTTTCCCGGACGAGATCGTCGCAGGATTGCAATCCATCCTGGATGCCATCGGTGATTTGCCGCTTATCGTTCGCTCATCCAGTTTGCTGGAAGATTCTTTTGGCACCTCCTTTGCGGGAAAGTATGATAGCTACTTTTGCCCAAATCAGGGATCACCTCAGCAAAACCTTGAGCAACTGCTCTATGCCATCACCAGCGTGTATGCCAGTGTCTACAGCCCTGATGTGATCCTGTATCGTCGGAGAATGGGATTGCTCGATTACGATGAACGGATGGCAATCCTCATTCAAGAGGTAAAGGGCAGACGACGGGATAAGTACTTCTTCCCTGATAGTGCGGGAGTAGGGTTTTCGCAAAACCATTTTCGCTGGGACCCACGAATCGATCGCGACGCCGGCTTTCTGCGCCTGGTTTGGGGACTGGGAACGCGCGCGGTCGATCGTCTGAGCGCTGATTATCCCAGGTTAGTCGCTTTGAGCCACCCAGATTTCCGATCAGAAGTGGATCCAGCCCGCATAAGGCGATACTCGCAGCACTTTGTGGACCTAATTGACCTTGAAGCCAACTCCTTAAGCACCCTGCCCTTGGGAGATGTGGTCAAAAGAAACACGCCATTTTTACGCTACTTAGCGCAGCAATTTACTGATGGATATTTTAGCGATTACGTAAGTATTCCTCTGGATTTTGAGTCTAAAGAGGTAGTACTAACCTTCGACGGATTGATGAGGCGAAC
>JAGLGG010000098.1 GCA_023144145.1 Anaerolineales bacterium
TAATGCCTCTTCTTAGACAGCCCCACCAATCGGAAGTCGTTTCGAAGACCAGAGTCACTATCCAAATTTGTCGGGATGTACTATTCTAGATTCAGAAAATTGGAGGGGCATGCGAGGAATAATATGACGAAGCGTATCAGTATTAACGGGATTGATTACCGGAGTTTTGATGAAATACCTCCAGACGTTCGTGCAAATTTCCAGCGAATGCTCTCCAAATTTGCGGATAAGGACCTCAATGGCATTCCGGATATTTTCGAAGATGACCAAATAGGCGACTTCGTTTTCTCGGACGATTCCAAAATCTTCATAAATGATAATGAATACACCGGCTTCGAACACTTACCTGCTTTCATTCGGAAGGCGTTTGAAGAAGTCATTGAAATCCCAAATCAATCCAGTGACGCGATTTCGGAACGACAAACTCCAAATTTTCTTACCCGAGCTAGTGATGATCATCCCAGCTGGCAAACCGATATGCGGCCACTTATTCGGTCGAGTAAATCCAAGGATGTACATAAGCCCGTAAGTACCGTCTCACGATTCATCACTGTGTTGATCGCACTCTCAATAATAGCGATTGGTATCCTCCTGCTGTTTATTTTCTTCCTGCGCTGAAATATTCTCCATACATCTCTTCATCCAGTTGAAATCAAGTCCGCTCAATAATCTCATCGTTGATTCATCAGTTCTTAATAATCATTGGTTATGTTTATGCGCTCAAGACATCGTCGCATCGCACAGCCGAAAGATAACGATCGAATAGTTCGTCTGTATTCCATGGGGGAAACAGCCAACATTGGCTGGATATGAAAGGTAGCTAAAATGGTGTTAGATTTGTTTGGTCAAATGTTTAATGTAGCTGCGGAGGTTTATGCAGTATTACTGATGGCGTGGTTTGTCACATTGATTTTCACAGGGCTCTATTTTGACGGTGCTTTTGACCATGTCAATCAACCGTATGAGTGAGTAGAGTGTCTCGTAACCCCAACGTATCCTAACCCAAGGATCTCTTGAGTTAAATCGTTGAACGTATGATTTCCTTCTTTTGTGGATCCTCCTCGAGCGCGTTCCACGACCAATAAACTACTCCAGTAGATGGTGGTCGGAGCGCTGCACTTAGCGATCTTTGGAACTCATCAACAGTAAGTCGTTCAGACAAGTAGTGCTCGCTTACCTGAATGCTTGGTACCACTTTGGCATTTGACCATCTGGATACATCTTCGACGACAGAGTGTATCCAGTTTGAATCGCGTTTGAGCATATGCGCATAGCACATTGGCGAAACCATATCAACATAGTGGGATAATGCCTCAATATTTTGGCCGGCTACTCTTTTAACCGCCCCTTCGAAATCCATCTCTCTCCAGGGGATGGCGTGTAGATTAATTAAACAAGCTGGAAATTGCCCTCGGACGGCATCATGAATCCTCTGAACTATTTTGGTAATCAATTCACACTTCCAATTCACCCAATCATCACGGTGGGTTTCCATGATCCATTCCGATAAGCGCATAACGTCGCCTTCAAAATCGGGGATTTCAATATTCAGCTTCTCTTGGAATGTGGACACACATGCTTTGTCAAAGCAAGTAATTGGTATTGTCTCGACTTTACGATCATGTAGTACCTTCTCCCAAAAAACGAAATGACGGATAAAGTCGAGGCTTATACCATCAGGTTGAAATTCTCTTATCAAGTTGATGATATATTCAATCTTTTTCTGGAGAAATTCTTCTCTTGAGGGGCATACAAAGCGCACCCACTCATCTTCGGCAATTTTTCCTTGACTGGTCACTGCGTATAACTCAGGGGAATCTTTCAAAGCCTTCTTGTCGTAAAAAATAGGGAGTATCACAAAAAGAGTGATCTCGGCTGCGTGTGCCATTTCTCGAAATGAGTTGCGCGACAGCAAATGCCCACTCACGAAAGCCGAGTTAATTCTCAAGGTTCGCCATTCTTCGAATAAGCTTGAAAAATCTCTTTGCGTATCATAGATCTTAACGCCATGGATCCGCTCATGAGTTTTCATAAAAATCCTTTACTTGTCTTTACGCGCTATTACAACCCAATGCGCATCCATCCGATCTTCTCCATGTAATACGCTTATCCTGCTGCAAATATGCGCCAATTCCAACAGTTCGAAAGAGTTGAAGAAAATGTCAAGATCCTCGCGTGACGTGAGGTAATGGGGGATTCCCTGTTCTGGACCACTAGTTGGCGCGTACATCCCTAAATCCAGTGCATCACTTGAAATTTTCATGCTATCTTCACCCGAGCTCAAAGTAACCAATAGGAATCCGCCAGGAACCAATACACGATGAATTTCAGCCAAGGTGCGATTAATTTCTTCAGGGGTTCCATGCTCAATGGCGAATAGGCTGATGACAGCGTCATAACTCTCTGAGTCTGCAAAGATCGACTCGGGCTCAGCGATCTGCAGAACTGCTTTCAAACCTTCATCCTTCAGCCAATTCTCTGCAATTTTAATTGCGGTTGGGGAGCGGTCTATGCCTGTGACCTCGAAACCCTCTTGAGCGAGATAAACTACATGCCGCCCTGCTCCACAACCCCAATCCAATACGGTCCGCGAGTCCTGTTGCTGCAGAAGACGCGCAAAGTGTATTACGAAGACATCTGGTTCGCGCAGGACATGATCAGCATCCAAAAATAAATGATCCCATTCACTCATCGTCGTTCTCACTCATTTCAATTGCATTGTCTTTTACTAAGATAAGGTTACAATCAGACATCTCCCACGACAAGGAAACTTCCCTACATGAAACGCATCTTCTATCCAGACAGCATCGTTGTTATTGGCGTTTCGGAACGCCCGGATAATCTAGCAAAAAATATTATCGGCAACCTGCTTGCCTTTGATTTTAAAGGACCCCTCTACGCCGTCGGCAGACGAAAAAGTGAAGTCCATGGAATTCCTATCGAGGGCTCGCTAAACGATGTTCCTGACGGTCTCGATCTAGCTGTGATCCTGACCCCTGCACACCTTATCCCAGAGTTTGTCGACCAATGTGCTCAGAAAGGTATTCTCAGGGTTGTTGTTGAGTCAGGAGGCTTCAGCGAATTCTCTGATGAAGGAGTTGCTCTCGAAGAGCAACTGCTCAAAACCGTGCATCAAAATGATATGCGCTTGGTTGGCCCAAATTGCCTCAGTGTTGTAAACCTCGAAGCAGGTGTGTGCTTACCATTCGGCATTATCCCTCCTGAGCGGTTCAAACTGGGGAAAGCCTCCATCATCTCACAGAGCGGAGGTGTTTCGCTGACCGTTATGGGGATGCTGGGTTCTGCAGGTGTCGGAACTAATAAAGCGGTCAGTATTGGGAATAAGTCTGATCTGGATGAATCAGATTATTTGGAGTACTTCCTGTCCGACGACGGAACTCGAATGGTATGTATGTATTTGGAATCGATCAGTGATGGCCGAAGGTTATTGAACCTTGCGAGTAGATCCTCGAAACCAATCATCACTCAAAAAGCGAATCGGAGTGTCGCCAGCCAAACCGTTGCATTCTCACATACTGCTGCGCTTGCGAACGATGACCGCATCGTTGATGCGGCTTTTAAACAGACCGGGATCATTCGTGCCGATGATTTCGAAGACCTCAAAGTGATCGCTCAGGGCCTCACTCTTCCACCAGTCAAGGGAAAGAATCTCGTGATCATTTCTCGTTCCGGTGGCCATGCAGTCACTGCCGCGGATTTAGCGGAGCGGCATGGCTTCAATCTCCCGCCTCTACCCGAAAGTTTTATGACAACCGTTCGCGATCTCTTTCGAGCGGATGTTATCTCAATCACCAACCCCTTGGATCTTGGTGTGATATACGATTTTGATATTTATGCCCAAATCGTCGAGGGAAGTTTAAATGCTCTCTCTCCGGATGCCGTCTTACTCATTAACACTTATGGCGCACTTCAAAACGAGAGTGGTCTTAAGCTAGCAAAACGATTAGGGAAAATCGCGAGAGATCAAGATCTTCCCATCGCATTATGCCTTTATGCAGACATGGCTGACGCATCTGAAGTTCAGGAGATGATGGGATTCCCGATCTATGAAGACATCGACTCTGCACTGAGAGGACTCGCCTGCTCTAGAGATTGGTACGATTGGTCGAGTACAAACAGGAAAAAATCCGATTTTAGATCTTATGTGTCTGAGACAGAAGAGAACGCTGCGGTTGAAGTACTCTCGATTAATGAATCACTCGATCTTTGTGAAACTGCACGAATTCCGACGGCCGTGTGGGAAATTGCTCAAACACCGGAGGGTGCCGGCGATGTTGCCAACCGGATAGGATTTCCTGTCGCGTTGAAACTGGCCGCATCTGATTTAAGCCACAAGTCTGATGTTGGGGCTGTCGCAGTTGGGTTAGCAGATCACAAGGAAGTAACTCGTCGCGCTGAGCAAATGTTGGAGATTCATAACTCCGAAGGCAATGTTCCGTCCTTTCTCGTTCAAGAAATGGTGATGGGGGGTGTGGAGCTGCTGGTAGGTGGAAAAATCGATCCGACATTTGGACCTGTCGTTTCCCTGGGATTAGGTGGGATCCTGGTTGAAATATATGATGATGTGATTTTTCGGGTCGCTCCACTCACAAAAAGTGATGCAAACTCGATGATCGAGGAATTGCGTGGAAGAAAATTACTGGATGGGTATCGCGGTGAACCACCAGTTGATCGCCAATCAATAATTCAAACTCTTCTATCAGTTTCGAATCTTATGATGGAGGAGAAAGACCTGATCGAATTTGAGATCAATCCTCTTATTGCGACCAGGGAAAGAGCAGTTGCAGTTGATGCTCGAGGGCTTCG
>JAGLGG010000099.1 GCA_023144145.1 Anaerolineales bacterium
CACCGCGTTCTCCTATGAGCACCGAGGCCGTTAGACGGCACACTCTAAAACATGAAGAATCAATGGCAGGGAAAAACAAGAATGCTGTAAAATTTGCTCGTATTTTTGGCGCTAGCCAGTGGAGCGCTCGGATCACGTGCCACAACCATGGCCGCATACCAAGAGGACGCGAGAGGATGAATATGAAGAAAATTTGTATCGTGGGGGCAACCGGGAGACTGGCAGTCCTACCCCGACAGGCGGCGTACCAACCATAATGTGGGCCATGCATCTTGATACAGGATCTATTTTTCTCGGTTTGGTAATCTTGTTTACTCAACTTGCAGGAAACTATTTCCTTCCGAGCCCCTATAGACTGTCGGTATGTGCAGCAGTATTCCTTCTCTAACTTCCATTCGAAGCACGTATTTCAATTGCCATGGATCCACGCTCACGCTACGTTAATCCATTTTCAACTGTAACGCAGATTACACTTATCGAGTTCTAATGTGAAGTTCATAAAACTTAACTTAACAAATCTTTAGCTAGACCATAGACTTTGAGAAATTTATCTCAAGGCCTTTTATGCCTTCGCGCCCTACAACTTCGAAGAACTCATCCCATCCCAACCGTATTGGTATATTGCTCATAAATGCCGGAACTCCGCAAACTCCGACGACAGCAGCACTGCGTGCATTCCTTGCAGAATTCCTATCAGATCAGCGTGTGATTCGTTGGCCGAGATGGCTGTGGTGGCCGCTGCTGCACTTGTTCATACTTCGATTTAGACCAAGGCGGGTTGCTCAAAAGTATCAAGGGATATGGACAGACCAGGGATCGCCATTGCTGGCTACTTCCCTGACGATTGCGCGCAAGCTTGAAACTGTGCTTCAGGATCTGAGCAATGACCCGGTATCAGTGACGATAGGCATGCGATATGGTCAACCATCTATCCCCGCTGGATTAAGGGAGCTTCGGGATAAAGCGGTCGATCGTTTGCTCCTATTGCCCTTATTCCCCCAATATTCTGCGGTGACCACTGCATCGGCATACGATGTTGTCTTTAACGAACTGGGCCGTTGGAGCAAGATGCCCGAGATTCACGCAATCTCTGGATACCATCGAAAACAAGGTTACATTCGCGCTCTGGCATCAAGCATAGATGATTTCTTCTCTGAAAATGGTGAACCTGATCATTTGTTGTTCTCGTACCACGGGATCCCAAAGAGTCATGCCCAGGCAGGGGATCCGTACGGGGAGTTGTGTTTGGAGACTACTAAGCTGGTGGTGCAGGAGCTTAATAGCGCTAATGTTCGCTACGAAACTGCCTTCCAATCCAGATTTGGTCCTGAAGAATGGCTGCAGCCGTACACCGACGTCCTGTTAGAAGAGTGGAGTGAAGATGCAGCCGGTAGTGTGTACATCATTTGCCCAGGATTTTCAATTGATTGTCTTGAAACCTTGCATGAGATCGACATTGAAGCGCGCCAGCTTTATCAAAAGAATGGCACTAATTCGTTTCGGTATATACCCGCATTAAACGATCACGCTTCTCATACCCAGGCGTTGGTGGAAATCGTCCAACCATTCCTATGAAATTGAGTAAAACGTGAGCTTGGGAAATTTGGTCGGTATTAGAAATTTGAGCATGAAGGAAAGAGTGAATGCATATCCAGTGTCTTGGACTTAGCCACAACACCGCTGATGTTGCGCTGCGCGAAAAACTTGCTTCGGTTGAGAATGGCTTCCTTGATCTTGTCAGTGTGTCTAGTAAGGATGTACCAAATTTAGGCGAGATGGTTGTTTTATCCACTTGCAACCGGGTGGAGATTTATGCGGTTTCAAATGACAGCTCCTTCTCAAGCTTGGAGCAACTCATTGTTCAACACACTGAGCTATCTCAAGAAGATATTGCCAACAGTATGTACCGACGAATGGATATGCAAGTGGTCAGTCACTTGTTCAGGGTGGCGGCAGGTCTCGATTCAATGGTGTTGGGCGAGTCAGAGATTCTCGGGCAAGTTACGCAAGGGTATGAGAAGGCCCGAAATGCAGGCACCACCGGAAAAATCCTATCTCGCCTCTTTCAGATGGCGATCCACGCCGGTAAGCGGGTAAGGACCGAGACCGCACTTGGAAAGAACTCTATTTCCATCCCCTCTATCGCAGCCAAATTGGTGACGGCTTGGCATCCGGATTTATCTGAAATTGAAGTTGTGGTACTGGGAGCCGGAGAAATGGCTGAGCTGGCGCTTGAAGCACTGCGCAAGAGAGGCGCCAGTAACTTTCATGTTGTCAGCAGAACCCTGGCCAGCGCCTGTAAGCTTGCGGACCGATGGA